>JAEUNN010001186.1 GCA_016791085.1 Rhodocyclaceae bacterium
CGCTGGTGGTGCTGGCCGACGACGCCTACTGCTTCATGGTGATGTGGGAAACCATGGCGCTGTCGTCGTTCTTCCTGGTCACGGCCAACCACCGCGTGCCGGAAATCCGCCGCGCCGGCTATCTTTACCTGTTGCTCGCGCACATCGGGGCGATAGGCATCCTGCTGTGTTTCGGCGTGCTGCAGGCAAATACCGGCGATTACACCTTCGCCAACATGCGCGCCCAGCAACTGGGGCCGTTCTGGGCATCGGCCGGATTTTTGCTGGCGCTGTTCGGTTTCGGCGCCAAAGCCGGCGTGGTGCCGCTGCACGTATGGCTGCCCGAAGCCCACCCGGCCGCGCCCTCGCCGGTTTCCGCGCTCATGAGCGGGGTGATGCTCAAAACCGCCATTTACGGCCTGCTGCGCGTGAGCTTCGATCTGCTGCACGCGCCGCTGTGGTGGTGGGGACTCATCCTGCTCGGCCTGGGGCTCGCGACCGCGCTGTTCGGCGTGGTGTATGCGGCCGCGCAAACCGACATGAAGCGCCTGCTGGCCTATTCGTCCATAGAAAATATCGGCCTCTTGTTCAGCGGCATGGGCCTCGCGGCGCTATTCACGGCCTACGGCATGCGCAGCGTGGCAGCGCTGGCGCTCACCGCGACGCTCTACCACGTCGCCAGCCACGCGTTTTTCAAAAGCCTGCTGTTCGTGGGCACCGGCGCGGTGCTGCATGCCACGAGCGAACGCAGTCTGGGCAAACTGGGCGGATTGTTGCGCTTCATGCCCTGGGTGGGCTGGCTCACCTTGGTCGGCGTGCTGGCCAGCGCCGGCCTGCCGCCCTTGGGGGGCTTCGTATCCGAGTGGCTGCTGCTGCAAAGTTTCCTGTTCACGCCGGGATTGCCGAATTCCTTCCTGAACATGCTCATACCCGCCGTGGCGGCGCTCATCGCGCTGGTTGCCGCGCTGGCCGGCTACACCATGGTGAAGTTTTTCGGCATCATTTTTCTGGGTCAGCCGCGCGAAGAAAAACTCGCCCGCGCCCACGACGCCGGCTTGGGCGAGCGCGCCGGCATGCTTTGGCTGGCGGCCGGCTGCCTGGCGCTGGGCCTGCTGCCGGTGCAGTTCGCCGGCAGCATTAGTGCCGTAACCCAGCAACTGACCGGCGTCGGCCTGGGCCCCACGCTTGCGGCGAATTCGTGGTTGCTCATTCCCATAGACGAACAGCGCGCAAGTTACGGGCCGGTGATTTTCCTGGTCGGCGTGGCGCTGTGCTGCGCACTTGCGTTCGTACTGGTACGGCACTTCTACCATGGCCGCCTGCGCCGCGCACCGCCCTGGGATTGCGGCTTTCCTTTCCAGACCGCGCGCATGCAGGATAGCGCCGAAGGCTTCGGCCAGCCCATCCGGCAGATATTCGAGCCGTTTTTCCGCATGGAGCGCGAATTGCCCACGGCTTTCGACACCGCCCCGCACTATCGCGTGAGCATCGCGGATCACTTCTGGCACTGGATCTATCTGCCCGCGGCGCGCCTCATCCACCGTCTGGCGCAAGCCATCGCCTGGCTGCAGCAAGGCCGCATCGCGGTATATCTGCTGTACAGCTTCGCCACCCTGGTGGCGGTACTCATGCTGGTGCGCGCATGAGCCTGCTCGGTGCATTGTCCCAAGTGCTGGCCATACTGGTGGCGCTGCTGCTGGCGCCGCTCCTGACGGGGTGGATCAATCAGTGGCGCGCCTGGATGCAGAACCGCAGCGCGCCCGGCCTGTTGCAGCCCTACCGCACGCTGCACAAGCTGTTCCACAAGGAATCGGTCGTGGCCGAGCACGCCACGCCGCTCTTCCGCGCCGTGCCCTACATCGTGTTCGGGGCGATGACCTTGGCCTGCGGCATCATTCCCACACTATCCACCGACCTGCCGCTCGCGCCGGCCGCCGACTCCATCGCGCTGGTCGGCCTGTTCGCGCTGGCACGCGTATTCCTTTCGCTGGCGGCCATGGACATCGGCACTTCATTCGGCACCCTGGGCGCGCGCCGCGAAATGCTGATCGGCTTTCTGGCCGAACCGGCGCTGCTCATGGTGTTATTCACGGCCTCGCTCATTTCCACCTCGACTTCGCTCACCACCATAGTCGAAACCCTGGCGCACCGCGAACTGGCGATCTACCCCAGCCTGGCTTTCGCCGGCGTGGCATTCACCATGGTGTCGCTGGCCGAAAACGCGCGCGTGCCGGTGGATAACCCCACCACGCACCTGGAACTGACCATGATTCACGAGGCGCTCATCCTGGAATATTCGGGCCGTCACCTGGCCCTCATAGAATGGGCCGCCAGCCTCAAGCTGTTCGCTTATTCCTGCATCGGCCTGGCGCTGTTTTTCCCCTGGGGCGTGGCGGAAGCCGATGCGCCGCTGGCACTTTTGCTGGCGCTGCCGGTGCTGGTGATCAAACTTGCGGTGGGCGGCATCGCACTGGCGCTGCTGGAAACCATCAACGCCAAAATGCGCATATTTCGCGTGCCGGAATTTCTTGCCACGGCTTTCCTGCTGGCGGTGATCGCCATGCTGGTGCGCATACTGCTCGGGGGCTGACATGCAGGGCATGTACGCGCAACTGATCAACCTGTTCGCCTCGGTGCTGCTGCTATTGTCCTTCGCCATGCTGGCGCAGCGCCGCGTGGTCACGCTGATTCACCTGTTCATGCTGCAGGGCGCCACGCTGGTGGCCGCCGCCGCGGTAGTGGGTGTGGTAACGCACCAGCCGCACCTGTACGTGTCGGCGGTGCTCACCCTGGTGCTCAAGGTGGCGCTCATACCCTGGCTGCTGCACCAGGTGATACGCCGGCTAAACGTGCGCTGGGACGTGGAAACGCTCATCAACATACCGACCACGCTCATCGTGGGCATAGTGCTGGTCATATTCGCGTTCAACCTGGCGCTGCCGATTTCCAAACTGTCCATAACCGTCGCGCGCGGCACGCTGGGCATTGCGCTGGCGGGTGTGCTGCTGTCGTTCCTGATGATGATCACGCGCTCCAAGGCGGTGTCCCAGGTGATCGGTTTTCTGTCCATGGAAAACTGCCTGTTCCTTGCCGCCACCTCGGCCACTTACGGCATGCCGCTGGTGGTGGAATTGGGCATCGCGCTGGACGTGCTGGTAGGCATACTGATT
>JAEUNN010001193.1 GCA_016791085.1 Rhodocyclaceae bacterium
GGATAGCTGGGGCCTGCGGCGGCATGTGCTGGCGCGGCTGCGTTTTCGCAGGCTGCCGGAAAACCCGCCGGGCGCTGCGCGCCCGTAACGGCCGCTACGCGGCGCCCGCACGAGGCGCAAATTTTCGCGCGTGAACGCCGCTTTGCGGCGTTCCAGAGGGGCAGCGGACCAGAAGTCCAGAGTTCAGCGGCACCGTGGTCAGTGGTTCAAAAGATGGGGGAGACACACAACACCCGAAAGCCCAGACAGCTGAAGCGGACGCCGGGGTGGAGGCGGAGGCGGAAGGTGCAACGCGCGCGGTCGCGGTAGTTGACCCACGACCCGCCGCGCACCACGCGGAGAAGCTCCCCGTCCTCGCTGTTTTCGCGGCCGTCCGCGGCCACATACCGGTAAGGCCTATAGGCGCTGCCGGTCCATTCCCACACATTGCCGCTCAAGTCGGCCAGGCCGTCCGGCGTATCGCCTGCCGGAAACACCCCCACCGGCGTCGTCCCGCGCACGTGGGATTCAAAGCTGTTGCAACGCGACGTGTCGAATTCGTTGCCCCAGGCGAACCGGCGCGCGGCCAACCCGGCCGCCGCGCCTTCCCATTCCGCCTCGCTGGGTAGTCGCCAGAACTGCCCGGTCTGCGCCGACAGCCAGGCGCAGTAGGCACGCGCCTCGTGCCAACAGATGCCCACCACCGGCTGCGCCGCATGGTTGAAGGATGGGTCGTTCCATTGTGCCGGTTCCCTCCGGATCCCGGAGGGATACCAGTCGTCCAGTTGCACATCGAATTCCTCGTCCCCCATGTCGATGTACCACTTGCGCCAATCGCGCGCCTGTTCGGAGGTGATGCGGCGTTCCGCCAGCAAGGCGTCGATGTGTCCGGGCTTGGACCGCAGAAACTGGCGGACTTCCCGTTGTTGCTGCTTCGGGCCATCGGCAACGCCATCGCCCCGCTGCCAGCGCGCTGCCGCCTCGCCTTGCCACCAGCGCACGTTCTCGTAGCCGCCGCCTTCCATGAAGCATTTCCATTCGGCGTTGGTGACCTGAAACCGCGCGAGGGCAAATGCCGCAACGGGTACGCGATGGGCGGGCGCCTCGTCCGCCTCGATACCTTCGTCGCTACCCAGCGGATAGTCGCCCGCCGGGATGTTCACGCGCGGCGGCAGCAGGTAGTCTCCGAACTTACCGGTCCGGCGCTCGAAGCGCGGATCGCCCAGTTCGCCCAGCGCGCGCGCGGCGGCGATGCGGGCGCGTAAATCGCAATTCGGGTCGCGGCTGCGTTCCAGCAATCGGTGCTGCAGGGGCCCGAGTGCAATCTGGCCGGCGCGGCCGGTCGCCGCCAGTTCGAGCGCGCAGCGCGCGGCCAGTACCAGGTTGGTGTCGGCCAGACCGGCCACGAAGGCGGCCGGGTTTTGCGTCATGCCGCAGGCCAGCAGCGCGGTTTCTTCCCAG
>JAEUNN010001208.1 GCA_016791085.1 Rhodocyclaceae bacterium
AGCGCGACGGCAATGGCAATGGTGACGCGGGCGCGCAGGCTGCCGCGGCGGTTCGCCAGGTTGCGGATGAAGGGGCTCATTCGGATTTGTATCGACGGGCGCCGACACTATAGCAGCGCGTGCGCGCGCCATGTTGCACGCTGGCTGCGGCGGCGTTTTGCGAAGTGCTGTCAGACCGACAGGCGTTGCGGCTCGGCACCCGCATGCCATAAGGCGGCGAGGGCGCGGCGCGCGGCATCGGGCGCGCCGCTGCTCCAGAAGGTTTCCTGTCCCGGCGTGCCGGGCTCTGCGGCGCCGCCGGCTTCGGCCAGGCGCCGGACCAGCTGGCGCGCGACCGCGAGGCCGGTGTCTATGACCGCCACCCGCGGCCCGGCGAGCGCCTCGATGTGCGGGCGCAGAAACGGATAGTGGGTGCAGCCCAGCACCAGCACGTCGGCGCCGGCGGCCAACAGCGGCTCCACGTGACGCGCCACCATGGCGCGCACGGCGGGCCCTTCGAGCTCGCCGCGTTCGACACAATCGACCCAGCCGCGGCAGGCTTCGGTGAGCACTTCGACCTCGCCGGCGTGGTTATCCAGCAAGGCCGCGAAGCGCGCGCTCTGCAAGGTGCCGGTGGTGGCCAGCACGCCGACTATGCCGCAGCGCGTGGCGGCCACGGCCGGCTTGACCGCCGGTTCCATGGCCACGATGGGCAGGCCGTAGCGCTCGCGCAGATACGTTGCGGCCTGCGCCGTGGCGGTGTTGCAGGCGATCACGATGGCGCGCGCACCGCGGTCGATCAGAAATTCGGTCAGCGCCTGCGAGCGCGCGCGTATGAATTCCGGCGTTTTTTCGCCATAGGGCGCATGTCCCGAGTCGGCGCAATACAGCAGGTGCTCGCCCGGCAGCAGCGCGCGGATGTGGCGCAGCACGGACAGGCCGCCCAGCCCGGAATCGAATACGCCTATGGGCGCGGCGTGCGTGCTCATGACCGGCCGCGCGCGCCCGCTCGCTGCGCGGCTGGCTGCGCCGTGACTGCATGGTTTGCCATGCGCCGCGTTCCGCTGGCGTGGCGCCGGGACGCCGCGCTCAGCCGGCGCGCCCGCGTTTCCAGAGTATGTCGGAGCCGCCCGCGCTGCGATTGAGCACGCGACCCAGCACGAACAGCAGATCGGACAGCCGGTTCAGGTATTGCCGCACGGAAGTGCCGACGGCGTCCGCCCCTTCTTCCGCGGCCACCGCGACGACGGCGCGTTCGGCGCGCCGGCATATGGTGCGCGACAGGTGCGCCAGCGCGGCGGCGCGCGTGCCGCCGGGCAGTATGAATTCCTTGAGCGGAGGCAGCGCCGCGTTGTGCTGTTCCAGCGCGGCGTCCAGACGTTCCACGTGTTCGGGCTTGACCAGGCTCATACCCGGAATCGACAGTTCGCCGCCCAGGTCGAACAGGTCGTGCTGGATTTCGCCCAGCAACTGGCCGACTTCGACCGGCAAACTTTCCGCGGCCAGCACGCCCAGGCTGGAATTGAGCTCGTCCACCTCGCCCAGCGCTTGTATGCGCGCGCTATGTTTGGCAACCCGGGTCCCGTTGCCCAGGCCGGTGCTGCCGTCATCGCCGGTGCGCGTGGCGATTTTGGATAATCTGTGTCCCATGCTGCCTCCCTGCAGGCTGTGTCGGAGCGCCGAAGCGGCGGCGGCTGCGGCCGCGCTTCGATTATGCCGCAAGCGGCGCCGGCCCGTTTCGCGCCCGGCGCGCGCGGTGGCGCGGCACGCGGGCGCAAAGCTTAGTATCATCCGCGCGACACCACATCAAGGACGCG
>JAEUNN010000010.1 GCA_016791085.1 Rhodocyclaceae bacterium
CGACGCGAAGGGCCAGACCGCCGGCAAGCCGGTCACGCTCGCCACCGGCCAGGAACTCGAAAGCGCGGTCGATCTGGTGGTGCCGGGTGAAGTGCCGATCGTGATTTCGCGCCGCTACAACCCCTTTGACGCCTTCGCCTACATCGCCAACTTCCAGCAAAGCCTGGGCGTCAACTGGACGCTGAACTACGACGTTTCCATCATGCCCTTCGCGGGCGACCACAGCGTGCGCCTGGTGCAGCCGGGCAATGCGCGCGCGGACCTGGTGCGCGGCGGCGACGGCCGCTTCCGCAGCAGCGGCAATCTGCAGTACGACGGCGCGGAACTTATCAAAGTCGGCGGCACGAACCCCAGCATCATCGGCCAACTGGACGGCGGCACACGTCCGCCCACGGTGAGCGTCGAGCCGGTCACTTGCATCGGGTACGACGGCAGTTATTACGAACTGCGCAAGCGCGACGGCAGCGTGCTGCGCTTCGACGCTGCGCCGGGGGCCACGCGGGTGCGCATCAGGGGCGGCTGCCTGTATTTCCTGACCGAAATGCGCGACCCGCAGGGCCGCTACTTGCGCATCGTGCGCGGCGACGGCGGCAAAATATCCCGCATCGAAACCAGCAGCGGGCAGTCGGCCAGCTTCAGCTATGGCGACGGCGGCGTGGTGTCGAGCATTACCGATCACACCGGCCGCAGCGTGCACTACCGCCACGAGCGCGTCGATGCACTGGGCGGCTTGCGCGGCCTGGGCGCCGAATCGGCGGCCGGCAGCGCGCAGGTGCGCGCGGCCGAAGTGGCGGCAACTAACGCCGGCATCAGTCCGATCGCGCCTTACCGCATGGCAAGCGCCAGCACGCCCGCAGGCACGTACGCCTATACCTACGAGGACGATCCGCCCGCGCTGCGCCTGGGCGGGCTCAGTTTCAATAGCGCGAGCGGCAGCAGCGCGCCCGTGTCCGCCGCGCCCGCCACCTGTGCCAACGTGCGCGGCGGCGCCCGCATCAAGACGATTCAATTGCCCGGCGTGGACGGGGTGTTCACCAACTATTACGGCCCCTCCAAGCGCGTGCTGCGGCAAACCTGGCCGGACGGCACGGAATTGCGCTTCAACTACAAAGTGGTGGGCGGCTGCGTGCCGGGCCTGCGTGCGGCCGA
>JAEUNN010000020.1 GCA_016791085.1 Rhodocyclaceae bacterium
GCGCCGCGGCGCGGCTCAGTCCGGCGCAGCAGCCGCTTCGTCCGGCATGTAGAGCGCCAGTTCGTCGGCCGCCAGTTCGCGTCCGGCACGTTCGGCGGCAGCCTGCAGCCATTCGTCCGCGTCCAGGCGCCAGAAGCGCAGGCTGCCGTCATTGCCGGCGGAAACCAGCAACTGCGTGCCCGGCGCAAAGCACAGGCAGCGCACCATGTCCGGATGTGCCGCAATCGGCACGCTGAGCGCCATGCCGGTGGCTGCGTCCCACAGCCTCAGGTCGGCCCCGCCGGCATTGGAATGCAGCGAACCGCTGGCGCTGGCGAGCAAACTTCCGTCCGGGCTGAACGCCAGCGTGGTCACGCCGTTGCCGTGCGCCGTGAACGGCGCCTGGCGAAAATTCGCCGCCGCCAGGTCCCACAGCGCGAGCGTGTTCCTGCCCTGGCCGAACCAGGCGCCGCTGCCGCTGGCGAGCAGGCTGCCATCGTGGTTGAACGCCACCGACAGCACCGATTCCCCATGCGTATAGAGCGCCGTGTCGCTGCGCGCGCCGCTTGCGACGTCCCATAGCAGCACTTCGCCGCCCCAGGTGCCGGCGGCGAGCCGGTCGCCCTGCGGCGAAAATGCCAGGCACACGGCGAGGCCGTAAGGTTCGCAGGCCAGGCGCGCGCGCGCCAGCCCGCGCGCCACGTCCCACAGCACGATATGGCTGTTGCCTTCGGTGGGCAGGCTTTGCCCGCTCACATAGGCCAGCAGACTGGCGTCCGCGTTGAATGCCAGGGCCGGAATCATGGCCTCGAACGGGATGGGATCGGCGCGCGCCTCGCCGCTGGGCGGATGCCACAGCCGTATCAGCTTGTCGCCGAAATCGGCCGCGGCCGCAAGTTGCAGGTCGGCACTGAAGGCCACGCACCACTGCCGGCCCGAGCCGGCATGTTCCGGCGAACGATAGAGCGGCGCGCCTATGCGGTAGGGCCACAGCGCCACCGCGGCATTCGCGCAAGCGGCCGCGAGCACGCTGCCGCTGGGGTCGAAGCCCAGGCCCACGACCGCATCTTCGTGGATGCGCAGCGCCTCGCCGGCCGGCACCGTGGGCTGGCGATTCCACACCGCCACGCTGCCATCCACGCCGCAGGATGCCAAGGTCTGGCCGTCCGGCGCGAACGCCAGTTGCATGACCGCCTGCTGGTGGGCGAGCAAAAATTCGCGCGAGCCGGTCTGCAAATTCCACAGTATGACCGACCCGTCCGCGCTGCCGGTGGCGATGGCGCCGCCGTCCGCCGCCAGCGCCAGGCAACTGATGCCGTGCGCGCCCAGCGCGTCATGCGTGCCTTCGCTGAGCGCGCTCAGTTCGGCGGCGTTCCAGAGCACCAGTTTGCTGTCATTGCCGCCGGTGACCAGCACGCCGCCGTCGGCGCTGTAGGCCAGGCAGGTCGCGCCGCCTTCGTGGGCATCCAGCGGATCGCGCAGCAACTGCCCGCTGGCGCGCTCCCACACACAGATTTTGTTCTGCCAGCGCATCGAGCCCAGTATGTTGAGCGCAGAGGACAGGCTTGCCACGGTGGCGCCGTCGGCGCTGAACGCCAGCGCATTGACCGAGCCTTCGCCGCGGTAGGCGGGCGCCGCGCCGCCGGCGTCGTGCGGGTCGCAAAAATACACGCTGCCATCCCAGCAGGCGGCGGCCAGCACGCTCGCGTCCGGACTGAAACGCACGGCCGAAACATGTGCCGGCAGCGCCTGCGGCGACGGGCTGCGCGGCGTGCGCGTTGCGACATCCCACATCCACACGAAGCCGCCGCTATCTTCCGCGGCGGGAAGTTCGCCCCCGGCGGCGAGTGACGTTCCGTCTGCACTGAATTCCAGGCAGGACAGCGGATGGCCCAGGCTGAGCGTGGCGACGCGCGCAGGTGGCGTGCTGCCCATATCCCACAGCAGGACCTGGCCATCCTGACCGCCCGTGGCGAGGACGCCGCCGGGCGCCGAAAACGCCACGCAGGATACCGCCCCGTCGTGGGCGTATAGCGAGCAACGCAGGTAGCGCGTGCGGTACAGCAGGTCCAGCATATTGCGCCGGGCTGCCTGGGTGGCAGCGCGCTGCAGGGCCGCACGGCACAGCAACAGCCCCAGGCGCGGGTCGGCCGCGGCCAGCGCCTGCGCCGCCAGTTGCCGCGAAAGCGCCTTGTTGTAGAGCTGTTCCCAGCGGCGCGCCTCCTGTTCCGCATGCTGCCGGCTGGCGCCGATATAGGCCGTGCCGGCCGTGTCGATATCGGCGGCATGGCTATCCAGCCAGCGCAGCGCCTCGGCCAGCAGCGCGCCGCGCAACAGGCCGGCCGCGTTGTGGCCGGTGCGCACCCAGTCGGCCTGGGAAAATTGCAGGCGCGTGCGCCAGAGCAAAAATTCGCGGTCCAGACTGAGCCAGGCGGCGAGCCGGTCCCAACTGCGGAACAGCGCGTCATGGGCGACTTCGATGAGCCGCGCCTGTCCGTCGCCGCGCGCCACCAGCAGGCGCGCCTGCACATAGCGCTCGACGAGCGCATGCACGGCCGCGGGCAGATCGGCCAGACGCGCAGGCTTGCGCACATAGCGGCCTTCGTCGTCCACCCTCAGCATGGACAAAAAGGCGCGCCGCATATCGGCCTCGCAGGGCGCGCCGGCGGCCGCGAAAATTTCTTCGGCCACGCGCCCCACCGCCGCTTTAAGTCCGCCCAATTGGTCGCGGTATTCGCTCAGCGTGAGGCGGCCGTCGCCGCCATAACGGTCCCATAGTTCGCGCAGCGCGAAGGCCAGCAGCGGCAGCGCGTTTTCGGTGGCGGCATCGGCCACCATGGCCTGCGCGAGCCCGGTTTCCAGGTCCACGCCTGCGACCGCGGCCGGACCTTCTATGACTTGCGCGAAATCCGCGAGCGGCATGGGCGCGAGATGCAGCGCTTCGTAGTTCAGGCCTTGCAGGTCAGGCTGGTTTTGCAGCGCCTCCAGAAAATCCGAACGCAAGGTCGCCACTGCGATGTAAGGGCAGTCCGGCTCGGCCAGCAGTCGCGTGAATACCGCGCAAAAAGACTGCGCCGCCGCGCCGGCTTTGGCGCCCAGCAATTCCTCGAACTGGTCCACCACCAGTAGCGGGGTGGCGTCCGGCTGGGCGGCCGCCATGCGCAAATCGTAAGCGAGGTCCATGAGCGCCGTGACCGCGCCGCCCTTGCCCGCCACCTGCAGCGCATCGCGCAGCGCTTTCCAGTCGCGCGCGTCGCCCGCCGCCCGCAGCGTGGCCGCGAAGGCGCGCGCGCATTCGTCCTGCGGCCGCAACATCGGGCGCATCGGCGCGATCGGCAGCCAGCGCGCGGCATCGCGCTTGAGGCGCGGCAACACGCCGGCGCGCACCAGCGACGATTTGCCGCTGCCGGAAGCGCCCAATACCAGCAACAGCCGCGCACCGCCCAGATTGCGCAGGCGGTTCAGGCGTTCCAGCGCCTCGTGCACGGCCGCGTCGCGGCCGAAAAATACCGCCGCATCCTGTTCCTGCATGGCCGTGAAGCCCGGATACGGCGGGCGCGCCGGATCGCGTTCGAACAGATTGGCGGGATCCAGGCCGGCCAGTTTGAGCCCGCGCCACAAGCGCTGCCAGCCGTCCTCGGCATCGCGCGTAAGATCTATGGCCTGCACGTCGTGCAATAGCGGCGGCAGCGCGCCGGCCGCGAGGCCAAGCGGAAATACCGGCTTGCCCAGCGCCCGCGCCTGGGTGATTTCCGCGAAACACCAGGGCGACGCCAGCGAGTGCGGGCTGCACAGCAGCACCACGGCCTGACAGGCGCGCAGGCGCGCATAAAGCTCGCGCTCCCAATTACGCCCCGCAGGTATGCCCAGCGCCGGATCGAAATCCAGAAATACCGAATGATGCCCCTGCCCCTTCAGGCGTGCAGCGCAGCTCGCCGCTGCGGCATTGTCGGCACTGCTGTGGCTGATGAAAATAGCGCTCACGGCGGTATCCCTCCTGCGCTTGCCGCGCCGCCCCGGCCCGCACGCCGGGCGTATTTGCCTGCGGCAGCGGGGTGGCACTAGTCCGGCCGGATTGGGCCGCAAGCGCGGGCGCCGCGGCAGGTCCGTCTCACCAGCATAGACCGCGCCGGCAGCCACCAACCATTAAAGCCTTGCGCACCCCAGGCGGCGCACGGCGCAAAGCGGCGCGCGAGCGCTAAAAAACGGGCGGGCCGGGAACCCCCCGGCCCGTTCCGCAGCACATGGGGCAATACGATAGCCCTCCGCCTGCGCTCGTATCCCCTTCAGGACTGCCTTGTTCGCGCCGTGCCTTGCCGGTCTGCCACGGCAAGGCGCGCGAATGCGCTCAGTCCGTGTCCGTCATTGTTGCGCGCCGCGCGCGCCGCCGCGCCCATAGCGCGCCCAAGGCCGGCAGCAACAGCCAGCCGCTGGCGGGCTCCGCCACGCGCGGCAGCGGCTCGGCCAGCTTGAATATGCTGAATGCCACACTTTCGCCCGGCGCCAGCGCGCCCAAATCCCAAGCCAGCCCGCCCGCCACGTCGCCGGGCCCGATCGCAAAGGCCGCACCCGGATCGAGATAGTCATTGGTCTGCACCATGTCCAGCACGTCTATCGGCAAGGCCAGGAACGGACCATTGCGGCCATGCGCATCATCGACGCGCTCGCCGCGCATGCTGCCGTCCGCGATGAACGTGTCATCGCGTATGCCGGTGATCGTGATGCCGGACAGCGGGTCGTAAGTGACCGTGCCCTTGAGCTGGTTGGGCGCAAAACTGCCGTTCGGATGAAAATTGAAATAGTCGGCAAAGCGCAGCGCGTCGAAGGTG
>JAEUNN010000086.1 GCA_016791085.1 Rhodocyclaceae bacterium
ATTCAACCAAAACGCGCTGCAAGGAGGAAGGCGTGAGCAAATTCATGGTACGCAAGCTGGCCGTGCTGGGGGCCGGCGTGATGGGGGCGCAGATCGCGGCGCATTGTGCCAACGCGGACATTCCGGTGCTGCTGTTCGATCTGGCCGCGCCGCAGGGCGACCCCAACGGCATCGTGCAGAAGGCGCTCGCCAACCTGCGCAAGATGGAACCTGCGCCGCTCGCCACCGGCGAACGCGCGCAACATATCGTGGCGGCCAATTACGACCAGAACCTCGCGCAACTGGCCGAGTGCGATCTGGTCATCGAAGCCATCGCCGAGCGCATGGACTGGAAGCTGGACCTGTACGCCAAGGTGGCGCCGCATATACGGCCCGGCGCCATATTCGCCAGCAACACTTCGGGCCTGTCCATCAACAAGCTCGCGGAAGGCTGTCCGGACAGTTTGCGGCCGCGCTTCTGCGGCGTGCATTTTTTCAATCCGCCGCGCTACATGTCGCTGGTCGAGCTGATTCCGGCCGCCGCCACCGATGCGACGCTGCTCGACGATCTGGAACAGTTCCTGACCACCACGCTGGGCAAAAGCGTGGTGCGCGCGCGCGATACGCCGAATTTCGTGGCCAATCGCGTGGGCGTGTTTTCGATGCTGGCGGTCATGCACCACACGCGCCAGTTCGGGCTGGGGTTCGACATGGTCGATGCGCTGACCGGCCCGCTCATAGGCCGCGCCAAAAGCGCCACCTACCGCACCGCCGACCTGGTCGGCCTGGATACACTCGTGCATGTGATCCGCACCATGACGGACAACCTGCCCGGCGACCCCTGGGCTGCGCACTACGCGACGCCGGACTGGCTGGCCGCGCTGATCGCGCAGGGCGCGCTGGGCAAAAAGGTGGGCGCCGGCATTTACCGCCGCAAGGGCAAAACCACCGAGGTGCTGGATCTGGCTTTGCGCGATTACCGCGCCGCCGACGGCAAACTGGACGAGGAGGTGGCGGCGCTGTTGAAAATCCGCGACCCGGCGCAAAAGTTCGCCGCCCTGCGCGCCAGCCCGCAGCCCCAGGCGCAGTTCGTGTGGGCCATATTCCGCGACATATTCCATTATGTGGCGGTGCACCTGGCCGATATCGCGCACAACGCGCGCGACGTGGATTTCGCCATGCGCTGGGGTTTCGCCTGGGACGAAGGTCCGTTCGAAACCTGGCAGCGCGCCGGCTGGCGCGATATCGCCGCGGCTGTACAGGCCGACATCGATGCCGGCCGCGCCATGGCCGCCGTGCCGCTGCCGGACTGGGTGCAGCGCGCCGACGGCGTGCATGCCGCGCAAGGGTCTTATTCGGCCGCGTCCGGCACGCTGCAGGGCCGCTCCAGCCTGCCGGTGTACCGGCGCCAGTTGCTGCCCGAGCGCGTGTTCGGGGAAGCCGAAGAAGCCGGCATCACGCTCTGGGAAACCGACGCGGTGCGCCTGTGGACCTTGGGCGACGAGGACGGCCGGCGCGTGCCGGTGCTGTCCTTCAAAACCAAGAAGCACACCATATCGGGCGACGTGGTGGGCGGCGTGATGGAAGCCGTCGCGCGCGCCGAAGCGGATTACGACGCGCTGGTGATCTGGCAGCCGCGGGCGCCGTTTTCGCTGGGCGCCAACCTGGCCGAAATGGCGCCGGTGGTGGCGGCCGGCAATACCGCCGCGCTGGAACGCGCGGTGGCGAATTTCCAGCAGGCGTCGCAGCGCATCAAGCACGCCGCGGTGCCGGTGGTGGCGGCGGTGCAGAACATGGCGCTGGGCGGCGGCTGCGAATTCATCATGCATTGCGCGCGCAGCGTGGCGGCGCTGGAATCGTATATCGGGCTGGTCGAAGTGGGCGTGGGGCTGATACCGGCCGGCGGCGGCTGCAAGGAATTTGCGCTGCGCGCCGCGCGCGCGGCGGCACGCACGGTCACGCGCGATCCCATGAATTTCCTGCAGCCGGTGTTTCAGTCCGTGGCCATGGCCGCGGTGTCGCGCAGCGCTCAGGATGCCGTGAAAATCGGCTACCTGCGGCCGGCCGATGTGGTGGTGTTCCATGTCCAGGAGTTGCTGTACGTGGCGCGCAAAACCGCGCTGGCGCTGGCCGACGGCGGCTGGCGCCCGGCGCTGCCGGCGCCCATTCCGGTGGCGGGGCGCAATGGCATCGCCACGCTGGAAATGCTGCTCGCCAACATGCGCGCGGGCGGCATGATTTCCGACCACGATTACAAGGTGTCGCGCGGTGTGGCGACGGCATTGTGCGGCGGCGACATAGAGACCGGGACGCTGGTGAACGAACAGTGGCTGCTGGATGTGGAGCGCGCCATGTTCCTGGACCTGCTGGGGACCGAAAAGACGCAGCAGCGCATCGCCTACATGCTGGAAAACGGCAAAGCTTTGCGCAACTGATTTGAGCCTGGAGACTAGCCATGAAACCGATACAGGATGCCTATCTGGTTGCCGCCACGCGCACTCCGGTGGGCAAGCGCATGGGGGCGCTGCGCAACGTGCGCCCCGACGACATGCTGGCGCACGTGCTGGCGGCGGTGGTCAAAAAGGTGCCGGATTTCGACATGTCCGACATCGGCGACGTGGTGTGCGGCTGCGCCATGCCGGAAGCCGAACAGGGCATGAACGTGGCGCGCATCGGCCTGTTGCTGGCCGGGCTGCCGGAAGCGGTGCCGGGCATCACGATCAACCGCTTCTGTTCGTCCGGGCTGAATGCCGTGGCGGATGCCGCGGCGCGCATCATGCTGGGGCACTGCGACATCGCGATCGGCGCCGGCACCGAATCCATGAGCGTCATGCCCACCATGACCGGCAATAAAACCTCGCTGAATCCGGCGGTGTTCGAAAAGGACGAAAACCACGGCATCGCCTACGGCATGGGCATCACGGCGGAAACCGTGGCGCACCGCTACGAAATTAGCCGCGAGGACCAGGACGCGTTCGCGCTGGCATCGCACCGCAAGGCCGCAGCGGCCATACAGGCCGGCCGTTTCCGCGATGAAATCACGCCCTATGCGGTGCGCGAGCGCTTGCCGGATTTCCGGACCGGGCAGGTGCGCATCGTGGAGCGCGTGGTCGATACCGACGAGGGGCCGCGCGCGGACAGTTCGCTGGAAGGTCTGGCCAAACTGCGCCCGGCGTTTTCGGCCAAAGGTTCGGTCACGGCCGGCAACAGTTCGCAAATGTCGGATGGCGCGGCGGCGGTATTGCTCATGAGCGAAACCGCCTTGAAACGCACGGGCGCCGTGCCGATCGCGCGCTTTCTGGGCTTTTCGGTGGCCGGCGTGCCGCCCGAAGTCATGGGCATGGGGCCGGTGGTGGCGATTCCGCGCGTCTGCGCCTATGCCGGCGTGAATCTGGACGACGTGGACTGGATAGAACTGAACGAAGCGTTCGCGGCGCAGGCCCTGGCCGTGATGCGCCAGGTGCCGCTCGACCCGGCGCGCGTAAATCCGCTGGGTGGGGCGATCGCACTGGGCCATCCGCTGGGCGCGACCGGGGCGATACGCACCGCGACCTTGCTGGCCGCCATGCAGCGCGGCGAAGCGCGCCTGGGCATGATAAGCATGTGCATAGGCACGGGCATGGGCGCGGCCGGGCTGTTCGTCAAGGTTTGACCACGCCCCGCGCCCGGCCGGCGCCGGGCGTGGGGTGAGCGGCGGTCAGAAACGCGGATCGGGCCGCCGGGCCGGCATGTATTTGAGCGCGCTTTTGAGCCCGGCCGGGTGTTCCAGGGTCGCGATGATGTGCGTGAGATCGGCATGTTCCCTGCGCGCGCCGGCCAGGTCGTGGCGCAACAGCCGCAGCGCTTGCTGCGGGTCCTTGCGGCTTACCTCGTCCATGCCGCAGCTATCCAGAAATTCGAAGACGAATTCGTCCAGCGCCGTGTTCATGGCCTGCACTTGCTCCTTCAGCAGCACGTTGTAGCGCTTCAAGCGCTGTTCGCTCAGGCTCGCCAGGTGCGCCGCGTCGATGTGATCGACCTGCAACTGCAGTTCCAGCAACTGCAGCAGATTGCGCTGTTCGTAAGCTTCGTTGGCTTGTTGCATGAGCGCGGTTTTGCGCGTGCGCTCCGCGGCGTCGGGTTCGCGGTCCGGGTGCAGGCTGCTCGCCAGTTTGCGGTATATGTCCTTGAGCGACTGGCCCAGCTGTTCGCGTTCTTCTTCCTGACGCGCTTCGCGTTCCAGTTGTTTGGCGGTTTTTTTGCGCGGCTTGACCGGGTCGGCGCCGTCCCGTATGCGGCCGTTTTCGTCGTGATTGGCCGGGTCGAAGGGGTCGAAGTCGTCGCTGCCCGCGAACTTGCCATCCTTGACTGCGGCATCGGCGGGGTCCGCCAGCAAGTCATCGATGAGGGTTGCAAGGGACTTTTCGAATTCCTCGATTTCTTCGTCGTAATCGCTGTTGGTGTATTTGTTGTACAGCCGTTTGGCGGTGCTGTCGGTGTCGTCGTGCGCCAGCAGGTCGGTGCAGCGATCGATAATCAATTGCGTCAGCTTGCGGCGTTCGGTCCGCGTCAGTTTCTGGTTTTCGCAGCCTTCGTCCAGCAGCACCAGCACGCGCGCGCGCATGCCCTGGATTTTTTCCTGCAGGGGCGCAAGCTGGTGCACGTAAATCTCGCGCACGCTGTCCATGACCGATTCCCAGTCGGCGCGCAGCTTGCGCACCGCGTCGATCTGCTGCAACAGGGTGTTGAAGCGCTTCTGGTCTTTGCTGAGCGCCTGGTCGCCGGGCGCGATATGCAAGGTTTTGACGGTGCCGGGGGCAATTTCCGGCTGGTCGGAAAACGGCGGGAGCTTGGACATCGGGGCGGGCAGGAACGGGCGATGTGGGATTATATCGGCGGCCGCATTATGCAATTTCGCCTGGCCCTACAGGAACCCCCGATGAAACTGATCGCTTCGGCGCAAAACCCGGCATTCAAATCCTGGTTGCATCTGGCCGAATCCGGCCGCGAGCGGCGCGCGCGCCGGCAAACCCTCCTGGACGGGCCGCACCTGCTGGCGACCTGTATCGAGCGCGGTCTGCGGCCGCTGCAACTCATCGTGGCGGCGGGCGCCGCCGGCAATGCCGAAATCGCGTCGCTCGTCGCAAGGCTGGAAGGGGTGCCCTGCGCAAGTGTGGATGACGCGCTGTTTGCGCGCCTGTCGCCTCTCGACAGCCCGTCCGGACTGCTTGCGCAGATCGCCATTCCGCCCGAAGCCGGCTATATGAATCTCGCCGCCAGCGTGGTGGTGCTGGATGCGATCCAGGATGCCGGCAATCTGGGCACCTTGCTGCGCAGCGCGGCCGCCGCGGG
>JAEUNN010000090.1 GCA_016791085.1 Rhodocyclaceae bacterium
GAGAAAATTCGGCGCGAACATGCTGCCGTCGGCCAGCTTGCCGACGTCCTTGGCGCGATCGAGAATTTTCAGGTGGCCGTCGGCATCCATGAAGCCGGCGTCGCCGGTGCGGAAAAAGCCGTCCGCGTCCATGGCTTCGGCAGTGGCGTCGGGGCGTTTGTAATATTCCGCGAACATGGCCCGGCTTCTTACCAGCACTTCGCCGCCCGGCCCGATTTTCACTTCCACGCCGGGCGCCGGCCGGCCCACGCTATCCATCTTGATTTCGCCGTCCGGCTGCATGCACACATAGGCGCAGGTTTCGGTGGAGCCGTACAACTGCTTCAGATTGATGCCTATGGAGCGATAAAAACGGAACAGGTCCGGCCCGATGGCCGCTCCCGCCGTGTAGGCCACGCGCACGCGGGCCAGTCCCAGCACGTTTCTGAGCGGCGCATACACGCACACGTTGCCAAGCGCATAGAGCAGCCGGTCCAGGCCGCCCACGCCGGGCTTGCGGTCCAGAATATCCGCGCCGCAGCGTTTTGCCACGCTCATGAAATAGTGGAACATTGCGCGCTTGACGCGCCCCGCGTCGTCCATGCGTATCATGACCTGCGTGAGCATGTTTTCGAACACGCGCGGCGGCGCGAAATAGTAAGTGGGACCGATTTCGCGCATGTCGGTCATGACCGTATCGCCGGATTCCGGACAATTGATCGTGAAGCCCGCGCAATACGCCTGCGCGTAAGAAAACAGGTTGTCGCCCATCCAGGCCATGGGCAGGTAGGACAGCACGTCGTCGTGCGGACCGAGTTTGTCGAACGCGGCGCCGCCCATGCCGGCCGCCACCAGGGCGGCGTGCGTCTGGCGCACGCCCTTGGGTTTGCCGGTGGTGCCCGACGTATAGAGCATGACCGCCACGTCGTTCGCTTCGACCGCCGCCACACAGGCATCGAAAAAACCCGGGTTGGCGGCGTCATAGTCGCGGCCCAGTTGCTGCAGCCGGTCGAAGGACATCAGGCAGTCCTGCGCATAGTTGCGCAGGCCGCGCGGGTCGTCGTAATAAATGTGGGTGAGGCGCGGCTGCTCGGCCGCCACTTCCAGAAGTTTATCGACCTGTTCCTGGTCTTCGACTATGGCGTGGGCGATTTCGGCGTCGTCCAGCACGAAACGCATTTCCGCCGCCACGGCATCCTGATATAGCGGTACCGGCACGCTGCCGAGAATTTGCGCGGCAGCGAAACTCCAGTACAGACGCGGCCGATTATCGCCGATGATGGCCAGATTGGTGCCGCGCTGCAAGCCCTGTGCCGCCAGACCGCAAGCCAGCGCGCGCACTTCAGCTAGCACTTCGCGCCAGGTCCAGGTCTGCCAGATGCCGCGATCTTTTTCCCGCATTGCAACATGATCGCCGCGCGTGCGCGCCTGGTGCAATAGCAGCTTGGGAAACGTCGACAGCTCGTCGGACGGAGAGGCGCGTACAGCCTCCGCCGTTGCGGTCATCGGCATTGCTCCTCCAGGTTTGCGATCGGCGCAGGCAACATTGGCCCGCGCCATTATTTTAACTGCCGATCAAAATTGCCGGCAAAGTGCGGCGGCCCGGCATGGCCGTAGCGCGGCTATGGAGCCGCTTTTTCACTCCGCATGCTCACCCGGCCGCCTTACGCTCGCCTTACGGCGCGCGCCCGCGACGCGCGGCAAGCCGGAACGCCGCACACTATAATGGCCGCGACTTTGCAGTACAGTCATCCGCCGGACAATTTTGCGGTACTCGCGCGCCTTCCATGACTCTGATCGATTTTCTGCAATCCTGCGTCTGGGCCGCGTCGCTCGAGCCCGGGCAACTCGAACGGGTCGCCGCGGAAACCCTCGACAAGCGCGTGCCGGCCGGCGCCTTTGTTTGCAACAAGGGCGAAAAGGTCGAGCACTGGATAGGCGTGGTCGAAGGCCTGGTCAAAATCAACACCCATTCGGCCATGGGCAAGAGCGTCACCTTCACGGGCGTGCCGGCCGGCGGCTGGCTGGGCGAAGGTTCGCTGCTCAAGGACGAATTCCGCCGCTACGACGTCACCGCGCTGCGCGACAGCCGCATCGCCTACGTGCCGCGGCGTACCTTCAACTGGCTGCTCGACAGCAATATCGGCTTCAATCGCTTCCTGTTGCACCAGTTGAACGAACGCCTGGGTCAGTTCATAGGCATGGTGGAGTGCGACCGCCTGCACGACCCCGACGCGCGGGTCGCACGCTGCCTGGCCATGCTGTACAACCCTCACCTTTATCCGGGCCTGCCGCGCCAGTTGCAGATTTCCCAGGAAGAAATCGGCTTTCTGTCCGGTGTGTCGCGCCAGCGTGTGAACCAGGCGCTGCAGGTGCTGCAGCAGGCCGATCTGGTGCGCATCGAATATGGCGGCGTGGCGGTGCTGGATTTGGCGGGGCTTGCCAAATTCGGCGAGTAGGCGCGCCGGCCGCGGCAGCGACCACAGGTGCGCTCGGCAAATCCGCCGCCGCGCCGCGCTACCTGGCCTGATGTCGGTAGGCATAGGTCGTCGCGTTGCGACCGTTATACAGCACGAACACGTTTTGGCCGGCGTCGTAGTAACCCGCGTATTGCGCGGCCTCCCAATCCCGCCCGGGCGTGTCCTGCGGCAAGGGATCGCCCTTGATGTCCACGACTTCCCACTTGTCCGACGCTATGGAATAGGCGGAAATTTTCCAGGCTTCGCCCGAGTGCGGCCCGCCCTTCTTGCTCAATAGCAGGCAGCGGTCGGCGTGGGAGTCGTAGACGAACACGCCGTGGCTATCGAAACCATAGCCCGGATTGTCGGCAACCCGCTGCC
>JAEUNN010000105.1 GCA_016791085.1 Rhodocyclaceae bacterium
CATCGACCTGCGCGATCGCGAAGGCCTCGTGCAGGTGGTGTGCGATCCGGATCGGCCGGACATGTTTCGCGTTGCCGAAGCCCTGCGCAACGAATTTGTCGTGCGCTTGAGCGGCAAGGTGCGGCGGCGCCCGGCCGGCACGGAGAACCGCAATATCGCCAGCGGCGAAATCGAGGTGCTGTGCCATGCGCTGGAAGTGCTGAACCCCAGCGCCACGCCGCCCTTCCTGGCCGATGACGAAAACATTTCCGAAACCGTGCGCCTCACGCATCGCGTGCTGGACCTGCGCCGGCCGCAAATGCAGAAGAACCTCATGCTGCGCTATCGCACCGCAATGGCATTCCGGCGCTTTCTCGACGGGCATGGATTTATCGACATCGAAACCCCCATGCTCACCAAGAGCACCCCCGAAGGCGCACGCGACTATCTGGTGCCTTCGCGCGTCCATGACGGACAGTTTTTCGCGCTGCCGCAGTCGCCGCAGTTGTTCAAGCAGTTGCTCATGGTGGCCGGCTACGACCGCTACTACCAGATCACCAAGTGTTTCCGCGACGAAGATTTGCGCGCCGACCGCCAGCCCGAATTCACCCAGGTCGATATCGAAACTTCCTTCCTGGGCGAAGCCGAAATCACCGCGCTCATGGAGGACATGATACGCACCGTGTTCCGCGAAGCGCTGGGAGCGGAACTGCCGGCGCCCTTCCCGCGCATCACCTATGCCGAAGCCATGCGCCGCTACGGCTCGGACAAGCCCGACCTGCGCGTGACGCTGGAACTGACCGAACTGACCGACGCCGTGCGCGACGTGGCCTTCAAGGTATTCAGCGCGCCGGCCAACGCGCCCGACGGCCGTGTCGCGGCGCTGCGCATTCCGGGCGGCGCCTCGCTCACGCGCGGCGAAATCGACGCCTATACGGAATTCGTGAAAATTTATGGCGCGCGCGGCCTGGCCTACATCAAGGTGAATGACGCGTCCCAGCCCAACGAGGCGGGCTTGCAGTCGCCCATCGTGAAAAACCTGCACCAGGCCGCGCTGGCGACGATACTCGAGCGCACCGGCGCGCAATCCGGCGACCTGATTTTCTTCGGCGCCGACAGTGCCAAGGTGGTCAATGATGCGCTCGGCGCTTTGCGCAGCAAGATCGGCCACGAGCGCAAATTTTTGAGCGGCGCTGCCTGGTGCCCGGTGTGGGTGGTGGATTTCCCGATGTTCGAGTACGACGCCGAGGACAAGCGCTGGGTGGCCTGCCATCACCCGTTCACGAGTCCCAAGGACGAGCACGTCGAACTGCTGGAATCGAATCCCGGTTCCTGCCTCGCCAAAGCTTACGACCTGGCGCTGAACGGCTGGGAAATCGGCGGCGGTTCGGTGCGTATCCACCGTGCCGACGTGCAGAGCAAGGTATTTACGGCGCTCGGCATAGGTGAAGCCGAAGCCCAGCAGAAATTCGGATTTTTGCTGGATGCGCTCAAATTCGGCGCGCCGCCCCACGGCGGCCTGGCTTTCGGCCTGGACCGCATCGTCACCATGATGACCGGTGCCGAGTCGATACGCGACGTGATCGCGTTCCCGAAAACCCAGCGCGCCCAATGCCTGCTCACGAGCGCCCCGAGCCCGGTGGACGAGAAGCAGTTGCGCGACCTGCACATCCGCCTGCGCAACCCGGTGGCCAAGCCGGAATGAGCGCCGGGCGCAAGTTCAGGCTGGCCCTGGGCGGGCTGTTCGCCGCCGTCGCGCTGTTCGTCGCGCCGGCGGTCCCGGCGCGCGAGGGCGCGCCGCCGCTGCCCAGCATTGCGGCATCGGACTTGCCGGCCGAAGCCCGCGCCACCTTGCAACTGATCAAACAGGGCGGACCTTTCCCCTACCGCCGCGACGGCATCACCTTCGGCAATCGCGAGCGCCGGCTGCCGGCGCAGCCCTACGGCTATTACCGCGAATACACGGTGCGCACGCCCGGCTCGCCCGACCGCGGCCCACGCCGCATCGTGGCGGGCGCCGGGCCGGAGCGCGACGTGCGCACTTCCGGCGAGTATTACTACAGCCCCGACCATTACCGCAGTTTCAAGCGCATCAGAGATTGAACCATGCATACCTCACCGCTCGCCACCCGCCTGCGCGACGTTACGCGCGCCGGCATGTTCTACGCCCAGCCTTCGGCCCTGGGGCGCGCCCAGCGCGCCTCGCAGGAAGTCGGCGTGATGATCGTGAATGTCGATCTGCGCAACGCCACCGACAAGGCCGCCATGCTGGTCGAATTTGCCCGCGCGTTTGCGCTGCCGGACTGGTTCGGCCACAACTGGGATGCGCTGGCAGACTGCCTGCGCGACCTGTCGGACAAGGACGCCGCGGGTTACGCGGTACTTATGCACGGCACCGAAAAGGCTCGCGAGCGCATGCCGGAAGACCTCGACGAGGCGGTCAGCGTGCTGCGCGCGACCGGTGAACACTGGCGCACGGAAGGGCTGCCGTTCTGGGTGCTGTTCGATGCGCCCATGCCCGGCCTGACGTCCCTGTTCGCGGGCACCTGACGGCCGGCATGCCGCACAAACTGCCGCGTTCGGTGCTGGTGCTCATACACAGCCCGGAGCTGGACATACTGTTGCTCGAGCGCGCGTCGCATCCGGGTTTCTGGCAGTCCGTCACCGGCAGCCAGGAAGGCGGCGAAACCCTGCTGCAGACGGCGCAGCGCGAAGTGGCCGAAGAAACCGGGCTGGCGGTCGCGCCGCACCGGCTGCGCGACTGGGGCCTGTCCAACCGCTACGAAATTTACCCGCTGTGGCGCCACCGCTATGCGCCCGGCGTCACCCACAATACCGAACACGTGTTCAGTCTGTGCGTGGCGCGTGACAGCGCTATCCGTCTGGCGCCGGACGAACACCTGGCCTGGCGCTGGCTGGACCGCCACGCCGCCGCGCGCGCGGTATTTTCCTGGAGCAACCGCGACGCCATCCTGATGCTGGATTGCCGCGGCCCCTACGCGGCCGGCTGATCGGCCTGCCGCGCCAGCAATTGCTGCAGGCAGCGCGCACAGACACAGCGCGCGAGTTGCGGGTCCACATTCAGAAGTACCGGCATGCTTGCGCACCAGCACGGGTGTATGCCGGTTTCCATCGCGCAACTGCGCGCCTCACCGCACAGCGGGCAAATGCCCGGCGCCGACGCTGGCGGCTTGCTGTCCATTTCGTTCTGCATGAGCGCTCCTATAGATCTGAATCGCGTCTTGACCTGGGTCAAGCAGCTTGCATCGCCGACTTGACTATGCCTGTGCCGCCCCCATGTTGAAATTGAACGGCGAGACGCCGTATCAGGTAAAACTTACAGGAGAAAGCACATGGCAAACATTACACGTTGGGATCCGTTCGAGGACCTGTTCAAAGATTTCCGCGGCTTCCTGCTGCGCCCGGTCGGAGCGCTCGGTGAATTGGCGGAAACCGGCACCATACGGCTGGACGTCAAGGAAGACGCCGAAACATACCGCGTGCACGCCGAACTGCCGGGCGTGAACAAGGAAGATATCGCAGTCGATATCGACGGAGCGACGGTGTCGATCAGCGCCGAGAAAAAGCACGACAAGGAAGTGCGCGAAGGCGAGCGCGTATTGCGTACCGAACGTTACTACGGGCGCGTACAGCGCAGCTTCCAGTTGGCCACCGACGTCGATCAGGCGCGCGCGAGCGCCAAATTCGCGGACGGCGTACTTGAACTCACGCTGCCCAAGAAAGCCGGCGAGCGGGTACGCAAGATTACCGTCCAATAAGCCGGCGGCCTGATGTCGCGAGCGGGAAAGCAGCAGCTTTCCCGCTTTTTGTTTCCCTGTACAATCCGCGCGACTTTTTACACCGGAATCCCTGCCATGTCGCTTACCGACGGATTGACGCCGAATGCCAAGGCCGCCGTACTGGCCGAGGCGCTGCCCTACATACGCCGCTTCCAGGATCGCACCATCGTGATCAAGTACGGCGGCAATGCCATGACCGACGAGGTGCTCAAGCGTGGCTTCGCGCGCGATGTGGTGCTGCTCAAACTGGTCGGCATGAACCCGGTCGTGGTGCATGGCGGTGGCCCGCAAATCGACGAATTGCTGCGGCGCATAGGCAAACAGGGCGAATTCGTGCAGGGCATGCGCGTGACCGACGAAGAAACCATGAACGTCGTCGAAATGGTGCTGGGCGGCTCCGTGAACAAGGAAATCGTCAATCTGCTGAATCAGGCGGGCGGCCGCGCAGTCGGCCTGACCGGGCAGGACGGCGGTTTCATACGCGCGAAAAAGCTGCTCATGCCCAAACTGGACAATCCGGAAGAATTTCTGGATGTGGGTCTGGTCGGCGAAATCGTGTCGATCGACCCGTCCATCATCACCTTCCTGGACAGCGGCGATTTCATTCCGGTCATTGCGCCCATAGGCGTGGGCCCGGAAGGCCAAAGCTACAACATCAATGCCGACGTGGTGGCCGGCAAGCTGGCCGAAATCCTCAAGGCCGAAAAACTCGTGCTGCTCACCAACACCCCCGGCGTGCTGGACAAACAGGGCAATCTGCTCACCGGCGTGACGCCGCGCGACATAGACGAAATGGTGGCCGACGGCACCCTGTCGGGCGGCATGCTGCCCAAGATCGGCTCGGCCCTGGACGCGGCACGCAGCGGCGTGCGTAGCGTGCACATTATCGACGGCCGCGTCGAGCACGCCCTGCTGCTGGAAATCCTGACCGACGCCGGCGTCGGCACGCTGATCAAAAGCAAGTGAGCGGCGCGCCTTCCACACCCGCCGCCGGCGCGCGCCGGGTGTGGATATTCGATCTCGATAACACCCTGCACGACGCCAACCCGCACATTTTTCCGCACATCAACCGTTCCATGACGGCCTATGTCGCGCAGCAGCTGGGGCTGGACGAAGCGGCGGCGAGCGCCCTGCGCGTGCAGTACTGGCGGCGCTACGGGGCCACCCTGCTGGGCCTGCAGCACCGCCACGGCGTCGATCCGCGGCACTTCCTGTGGCATACGCATCAATTCGAGCGCCTGGCCGACATGGTGGTGGCCGAACGCGCGCTGGACCACAGCCTCGCGCGCCTGCGCGGGCGCAAGCTGGTGTTCTCGAATTCGCCGCAGCACTACGCACATGCGGTGCTGGAGGTATTGGGCATCGCGCGGCACTTCGAGCAGGTGGTGTGCATAGAACAGATGCGCTACACCCCCAAGCCGCAGCCGGCCGCGTTCCGTCACCTGCTCGCGCGCGCCGGCCTCAAGGCGGCGCAATGCGTGCTGGTCGAGGACAGCGCGGAAAATCTGTGCGCCGCCAAGCGTCTGGGCATGCGCACGGTGTGGATCACGCGCAGCCGGCAGCGGCCTGCCTACGTCGATCTGAAGCTCGCGTCCATACAGGACTTGCCGCGCCACGCTTACCTGGTGGGTTGAAGCGCGGCGCCTGCGATGGCGCTGCGGCGCGGCCCGGCGCGGCCGCAGCGCAGGGCGGACTCAGGCTTCTTCGCGACAGTGCTGGGCCAGCCTCAACCAGGTATCCACGACCGTATCCGGATTCAGCGATATGGTCTGTATGCCGGCATCCATGAGCCATTCCGCAAAGTCGGCGTGATCCGACGGACCTTGACCGCAAATCCCGACATATTTGCCGAGCCGGTTGCAGGCTGAAATCGCCATGGCCAACAGCGACTTGACGGCCGCGTCGCGCTCGTCAAAAGCCTGTGCGACCAGGCCGGAATCGCGATCCAGCCCCAGCGTGAGCTGGGTCAGGTCGTTGGAGCCTATCGAAAAGCCGTCGAAGTGCTGCAGGAACTGTTCCGCCAGCAAGGCGTTGGACGGAATTTCGCACATCATGATGAGCTTGAGCGCGTTGTCCTCGCGGCGCAGGCCGTGCGCGGCAAGCAATTCCTCGACCTCGCGCGCTTCGGTCAGCGTGCGCACGAATGGAATCATGATCTGCACGTTGGTGAGCCCCATGTCGTTGCGCACGCGGCGCATGGCACGGCACTCCAGCGCGAAACAGTCGCGGAACGCGTGCGCGAC
>JAEUNN010000119.1 GCA_016791085.1 Rhodocyclaceae bacterium
CAAAGCACCCCGCGGCGGCGCAAGCCGCCGTTTTCCAACCTCTTGCCGCGTGCGGCACTGTCGATCGCGCCCGTTTTCTCAATTCGTGGCTGCGAATGAATCGCGCCAGACACCCATCAGGATCAAGCGAAGGAATTACTACGTCCATCGCCCTGGCGGCTGGGCCGCCCCAGAAAAACGTTGGTACCGCGACGCGTCCAAATGGTGTAACGAACAGACCCATGGTTTCCGACCCGAAGTCGGCGCCAATCCCTGGCTGGCTCGCGTCGCAGGCGATCCACTGTGCTACAAACGGTGACGGCGGCCGGCATCCAATTCAGACCCGTCGGTTCGTCGTCCAGTCCCCAATACTGGCTTGCCGGTGCCGTCGTAACTTGAATGAACTTTTTAGCCGCTCACCTCCGCTGGGCGGTCGTTTCGGGGCCGGATGCTATCGCCGCGGCAAGGCGGGGCACCGGCGTCAGCAGCGCTGTCAAGGGCGGGCTTTGCCCGGCTACGCGAACCCTTGACAGCGCTGCTGCGCCCCCACGCTCAAGGGCTTGGGGCTGGATGCAAGCCTTTTGCAGCCAGCCTCCGAGCCCGTCCGGCGGCGAGGACTTCCCCGCCCCCGGCGGGGGCGGGGTTAGGGGTGGGGGCGATCGCACGGCGGCAGCATCGCCGGCGGGCCGCGACAGCCGAGCATCCATTTCACGCGCGAATTGATTCATGCGAAGCAGCGAGCGACGTCAAAAGGCTTCCCATCCGTGAGAAGATGAAAGCACGCGCGAGCGAGTTTATGAGCGAGCGCTTTAGTGGCAACCATCGTGTTACTTTTGGCCTTCTTGCGCTCGTAAAATCGCTTCGCTTCGGGGCAATACCGGCGGGCGAAATTGGCCGCTTCGATGAATGCCCACGCCAAATACTTGTTTCCGTTTTTTGTATTTCCCTCCCCCTTCTTCTTGCCATTGCTTGTGTATTCGCTGTCGACACAACGTAACCGGTAACCCCGCGGCGTCCTTCCGCACCGCCGCGGGATAGGCCAAGATCGCCCCCGTCATCATCGCAGGCGGGAGAGCACTCGAATGGGAATGGTCAAAGGCGGCGCAGTTGGAGCGCGGCGGAGCGAGCAGCA
>JAEUNN010000136.1 GCA_016791085.1 Rhodocyclaceae bacterium
TCCTGTTCGCTCACCATGTCGTTTTCGCCCTGCTTGACGACACCGGCCTTGTTCAACTGTTCCAGCAGCGCCGCGGTAGGCATTTTCAGTTCTTGCGCGAACTGCGCTACGTTCATGACTGCCATGTGTTTCTCCGCTTACTGGAACCAATGCGCCCGAGCAGTGGTGATCAGTGATTTGGCACGCTCGGTATCTATGCCGGAAAGTTCGATCAGTTCATCCACGCCCAGATCGGCCAGATCGTCGCGCTTGAGCACGCCCGCGCGTGCGAGCTTGCCGGCCAGCGCCGTGTCCATGCCGTCGAGGCTGAGCAAATCTTCGTCCACGCTTTCGAGTTGTTCTTCATTGACCAACTCTTCGGTGAGCAGCACGTTGCGCGCGCGATTGCGCAATTCGTTCACCGTGTCTTCGTCGAAGGCCTGGATTTCGAGCATTTCCGCGAGCGGCACATAGGCCACTTCTTCCAGCGTGGAAAAGCCTTCTTCGATCAGGACGTCGGCCACTTCCTGGTCGACATCGAGTTTTTCCATGAACAGCGCGCGTATCGCATCGTTGGCCACCTGGGCGCGGCGCTGCGATTCTTCCACCGTCATGAGATTGATCTGCCAGCCGGTCAGCTCGGAAGCGAGCCGCACGTTCTGGCCGTTGCGTCCTATCGCCACGGCCAGGTTGGCTTCATCGACGACCACGTCCATGCTGTGCTTTTCTTCGTCGACGATGATGGAATTGACTTCGGCCGGCGCCAGCGCACCGATCACGAATTGCGCCGGGTCGGCCGACCACAGCACGATGTCTACGCGCTCGCCGGCCAGTTCGTTGGTCACCGCCTGCACGCGCGAACCGCGCATGCCTACACAGGTGCCGATAGGATCGACACGCGGATCGTTGGATTTGACGGCGATCTTGGCGCGCACGCCGGGATCGCGCGCTGCCGACTTGATTTCGAGCAGGCCGTCTTCCATTTCGGGCACTTCCAGCTCGAACAGCTTGATGATGAAATCCGGCGCGGTACGCGACAGGATGAGCTGCGGGCCGCGCGCCTGGCGATCCACGCGCAGCAGGAAAGTGCGCACGCGGTCGCCCACGCGCAGATTTTCCTTGGGAATCATTTGTTCGCGCGGCAGCACGGCTTCCAGCCGGCCCAGTTCGAGTACGGCATTGCCGCGCTCCATGCGCTTGATGCTGCCGCTCACCAGATGTTCGCGCCGGTCCAGAAAATCGTTCAGCACCTGTTCGCGCTCGGCATCGCGAATTCTTTGCAGGATGACCTGTTTCGCGGCCTGCGCGCCGATGCGCCCAAAATCTATGGGTTCCAGCGGCTCTTCGATGTATTCGTCGAGTTCGACGTCGGCCACCTTGGCACGCGCGTCGGTAAGGCCAAGCTGGGCGTGGGGATTTTCGACCGCATCGTCGGCCAGCACTTGCCAGCGCCGGAACGACTCATAGTCGCCGGATTCGCGATCGATGGCGACGCGCACGTCCGCATCGTCATTGATGCGCTTTTTGGTGGCAGAGGCGAGCGCGATTTCGAGCGCGGCGAACACGACCTCTTTGTTCACATTTTTCTCGCGCGCCAGCGCATCTACCAACAGCAAAATTTCGCGACTCATCAAGACCTCCGAACGCACTCAGAACTTGGGCACCAGGCGGGCCTTATCTATACTGTCGAACGCAATTTCACGCAGCCCGGCCTGCGACTGCAGGCGCACTTTCATGTCGGCACCTTCGCCTTCCACACCGGCCAGCGTGCCGGTGAAATTGCGCTGTCCGTCTATGGGCAGACGCACCCGCAACTGCACCTCGGCCCCCTGGAAGCGCACAAAGTCGGCCGCCTTGCGCAGCGGCCGGTCCAGCCCCGGGGAGGACACTTCGAGCCGGTCGTAATCGACGTTTTCGACCTCGAACACGCGCGTGAGCTGATTGCTCACCGTGGCGCAATCTTCGACCGTAATGCCGCTGCCTCCCGCGGGCGTGTCTATGAACACGCGCAGCAGGCGAGCACGCGGCGAAGTTTCGAAATCGACCAGTTCGTAACCCAAACCGGCGACCGTTCGTTCTATCAATTCCCGTAACTGCATGGACCGCTACAAATAAAAAATGGGCGCAATGCCCATTCCAAATCGACCGGAAACGGTGCCCAACAGTACCTGTTCAAGGTACATAGCCTGTGGAGTATAACAGGCAGGGGGGGATTCCATCAACGTTCGGCGCGTGAACGTTCATGCGCGGCCGCCGCAGGGCGGCCGGAACTACCCGGGAGATCGGCTCAGGACTGGGTTTCGCCGCCGCCGCCCGCGCCCCCGGCGGGGCCGGAACCGCCCGAGCGGCGCGGCCCGCGCCGCCGCCGCGTGCGCTGCTGCGGCCGTTCGCCGGAGGTGGCGTCCTGGCCGGGCTGTGCGCCGCCGGCAGGCTGGCGGCGCGGTTTGGCGGCCGGTGCGCCGCCTTGCCGCATGCCGCCCTGCCCGCGCGGGGCGGCGGGCTTGGCGCCACGGCGCGGGCCGCCGGCATCCGCGTCGCCGGCCGCCGCCACGCCGCCGCGCTTGGGTGGCTCGCCGGGCGCCGATTTGGCCGGGCGCATCTTGGCTTCGGACAGCAAGGCCTGGACTTCGGCTTCTTCCATTTCTTCCAGCATGCCGCGCTTCAAACGGCGCGGCAGCTGCACCGGGCCATAGCGCACGCGCATGAGCCGGCTCACCATGAGCCCTATCGCCTCGAACATGCGCCGCACCTCGCGGTTGCGGCCTTCGGCCAGGGTGCAGCGGTACCAGCGGTTGGACGCTTCGCCGCCTTCGCTGGCGATACTGTTGAAATGCGCCGGGCCGTCTTCGAGATCGACGCCGGACAGCAAGGTCTGGCGTTGTTCCTCGCTGACCTCGCCCACTACGCGCACGGCGTACTCGCGCTCCACGCCATAGCTCGGGTGCATCAGGCGGTTGGCAAGATTGCCGTCGTTGGTGAATAGCAGCAGGCCGCCGGTATTCAGGTCGAGCCGGCCCACGCTGACCCAGCGTCCGTTGCGCAGGCGCGGCAGCTTGTCGAATACGGTCGGGCGGCCGGACGGGTCGTCGCGCGTGACGATTTCGCCTTCCGGCTTGTGGTAGATCACCACCCGCGTGGCGCGCCCGTGTGCGTGCAGGGACACGATCTGCCCATTCACGCGCACCTTGTCGGTGGCATTGACGCGCTGGCCGATGTGCGCCGGCATGCCATTCACGCTAATGCGCCCGGCCACGATCCATTCTTCGATTTCGCGCCGCGACGCCACGCCCATGTCGGCCAGCACTTTTTGCAGTTTGGAAGAATCGCCGGGCTCGCCGCCCTGCCCGCGCCGCGGCGCTCCGTCGCGCGCGGCGTCCGGCCGTGCGCGTCCGCGACGCCCTTTATTCGGGTTGCTTACGTCATGCATGGGTCGTATCTATCACTTTTTCGAGTTCTGCCAGCGGCGGCAATTCGGCCAGGCTGGTCAGGCAAAGGTCATCGAGGAACTTGCGCGTGGTCGCATAAAGCACCGGCTTGCCGGGCGTATCGCGATGGCCCACGGTATCTATCCAGCCGCGCGCTTCGAGCGCCTTCAATATGCCCGGCGACACGGCCACGCCGCGCACATCCTCGATATCACCGCGCGTGACGGGCTGCCGGTAGGCGATGATGGCGAGGGTTTCCAGCACGGCCCGCGAGTACTTGGGGGGCTTCTCGGGCTTGAGCCGGTCCAGATACACCTGATATTCGGCGCGGGTACGGAATCGCCATCCGGACGCGAGCTGCACAAGTTCCACCGCGCGCCCCGACCAGTCGGACTGCAATTGTTCCAGCGCCGCAACCAGCGCGGCATGGTCCAGCGTACCTTCGAACAACAGTTTGAGGTCCGCCAGGGCCAGCGGTTCGGACGCGGACAACAATGCCGCTTCCAGCACCAGCTTGTAATCAGGCGTGTTCGCTTCCGCCATCTGAAAGTGCAATATATATCGGAGAGAACGCTTCCGACTGCGTAATAAGTACCAGTGATTCGCGCGCCAGTTCCAGCAATGCGAGAAAGTTGACAACCACCTGCGGAACGCCGGCTCCGGGATCGAACAATTCCTCGAATTTCAGCACGCGGCCGGCCTGCAGGCGGCGCAGCAAATGCCCCATGTATTCGCGCACCGACAGTTCTTCGCGCGTCACCTTGTGGTGGCGCAGGTTGCGCGCCTGGCGCAGTATGCCCAGCCAGGCCATCTGCAGATCGCGCGCGCTCACGTCGGGCAGGCGCTCCACCAACTCGGCGTCGAACCACACTTTGGTCCATTCGAAGTCGCGCGTGGCCTGCGGCAGCGCATCGAGTTCATGGCCGGCGCGCTTCATGCGTTCGTATTCGAGCAGGCGCGCCACCAGTTCGGCGCGCGGGTCCTCGGCTTCGTTCTCGCTCACCGGGGTAGGCCGCGGCAGCAACAGGCGCGACTTGATTTCCAGCAGCATGGCGGCCATGGCCAGATAGTCCGCGGCGAGGTCCAGGTTCATTTTGCGCATCGCTTCGACGTACTCGAGGTATTGCGCGGTGAGCGGCGCCATCGGTATGTCGAGGATGTTGAGGTTGGCCTTGCGTATCAGGTAGAGCAACAGGTCGAGCGGACCTTCGAATGCCTCCAGGAATATTTCCAGCGCATCGGGCGGGATGTACAGGTCGGCCGGCAGTTTGACCAGCGGCTCGCCATAGAGCCGCGCGACCACCGGCAGATCCGCCGCTGCATTCATGCGAAATCCAGCCCCATGGCTTCGCGCACGTCGCGCATGGTTTCCTGCGCCAGGCGGCGCGCGGCCTCGCAGCCGTCAGCGACGATATTGCGCACCAGCGAGGGGTCCTCGACAAACGGCTGGGCGCGTTCGCGCATCGGCTCCTGTTCCTTGAGCACGGCGTCGATCACCGGCTGTTTGCAGTCCAGGCAGCCTATGCCGGCGGAACGGCAGCCTTCGGTCACCCAGTTGCGCGTGCCGTCGTCGGAATAGATCAGGTGGAACTGCCACACCGGGCATTTTTCCGGATCGCCCGGGTCGGTGCGGCGCACCCGCGCGGGATCGGTTTTCATGGTGCGTATCTTGCGCCGCACGCTTTCGGCATCTTCGCGCAGGGTGATGGTGTTGTTATAGGACTTGGACATTTTCTGGCCGTCCAGGCCCGGCATGCGGGCGCTCTGCGTGAGCAGCGCATCGGGCTCGACCAGTATCATTTTGCCGCCGCCTTCGAGATAGCCGTACAGACGTTCGCGATCGCCCAGGCTGAGGTTCTGCGTTTCGTCCAGCAGCGCGTGCGCGCGTTCGAGCGCCTCGCCCTCGCCGTTCTGCTGGAAGCGTACGCGCAGTTCCTCGTACAGGCGCGCGCGCTTGCTGCCCAGTTTGCGCACGGCTTCGCGCGCCTTGTCCTCGAATCCGGGCTCGCGCCCGTAGAGGTGGTTGAAACGGCGCGCCACTTCGCGCGTCAATTCCACGTGCGGCACCTGATCTTCGCCGACCGGCACCATGTCGGCCCGGTAAATCAGGATGTCGGCCGATTGCAGCAGCGGATAGCCCAAAAAGCCATAGGTGGCCAGGTCACGATCGGCCAGTTTGTCCTGCTGATCCTTGTAGGTCGGCACGCGTTCCAGCCAGCCCAGCGGCGTCATCATGGACAACAGCAGGTGCAGTTCGGCATGTTCGGGCACGCGCGACTGGATGAACAGGGTGGCGAGCGAGGGGTCCACGCCGGCCGCGATCCAGTCGATCACCATGTCCCAGACCGAATCGCCGATTACCTCGACGTCGGCGTAACTGGTGGTGAGCGCGTGCCAGTCCGCGACGAAAAACAGGCAGGGGTGCTCGTGCTGCAGCCGCGCCCAGTTTTTCAGCACGCCGTGGTAATGGCCGAGATGCAGGCGCCCGGTCGGGCGCATTCCGGATAGGACACGCGGTGCGTACATGTAGCTTCCTAGGGGTAAATTTGGAAGGTCGTGACGATGAGGCGATGCAGGAAATCCACCGCGGGAAACAGCACGCGGTCCAGCACATGCACCATGAACAGTCCGATCACGATGAACAGGCCGAACGGCTCGAGCCGCATGAAAGTGCGGGCCGCATCGGGCGGCAACAGGCTGGCGGCGATGCGCCCGCCATCCAGCGGCGGGATGGGAATCAGGTTCAGCACGCACAGCACGACGTTGATGCGTATGGCCTCCGAAGACATCTGCATGAGCGGTATGCGGAAGCTGCTGTCGCCCAGCATGACGCCCACGTTGAACAGCAGCGCCCAGGCGATCGCCATGGCAAGGTTGGCCGCCGGGCCGGCCGCGGCCACCCAGAGCATGTCGCGCTTGGGGTGGCGCAGGCGGTTCAGATCGACCGGCACCGGCTTCGCCCAGCCGAACAGAAAGCCCGGGTGACCCGCCACGCTTCCCAGGAAGTATATGACCAATGGGACAGCCACGGTGCCCACCGGATCGATGTGGCGCAACGGGTTGGCGCTGATGCGCCCGGCCAGCCAGGCGGTCGGATCGCCGAAATGTTTCGCCGCGTAGCCGTGCGCCGCCTCGTGCAGCGTGATTGCCAGTACCACCGGAATCACGAGCAAGGCCAAGCGGGCGATCGTGTCGTCCATGTAAACCTGGAAATACCGCGCCTGGCCGCTGCCCAGGTCAGTCTGTTCGTCAAGCAGTGCGGAAGTGCTGGTTGTCGAGGGGCCCGGAGCGCCGTGCGAGGGTGGCGGGCCGGATCCTGCCGGTCAGGCCGCGCAACGCTACGGCGTGCGCGGGCCGGGAAATTGTGGAAAGTTTAACCTACATTCCTCGGTCGGACGCATCCGAGGGTGCGGCTGGCACGTTGTCTGGCTAGGCGCGACGACGCGCATGGTCGCTCCCTGCAAGAAGGAGCAACGACGACAGGCGGCGCGCCAGTCGTGCCATCGGGTGCGTAGCGGCGATCAGCTTTTCGGTGCGCTCGCGAAGGCAAAAAGATCGGGCTTTTCCGGGCTTTCTCGAGCAGTCGCAGCGGTCGCCCGGGGAATGTAGGTTTAACAGAAGCCGGCCCGGGCGCCGGGTCGCTACTCCAGGCCGAGCGCGGCGAGCGATCCGCAGCCGCGGCGCACCACCTCGGCGTCGCCGCCGCTCAGGTCTATCACCGTGGTGGCCAACGCGCCGCAAGGCCCGCCGTCCACCACGAGGTCCACGGCGTGTTCCAGGCGGTCACGGATTTCGTAGGGGTCGGTGAGCGGAAAATCGTCGCCGGGCAGGATCAGCGAGGAACTGAGCATGGGTTCGCCCAGTTCCGCCAGCAGGGCCGCGGTAATGACATGGTCGGGAATGCGCAGGCCTATGGTTTTGCGCTTGGGGTGCAGCAGGCGCCGCGGCAGTTCGCGCGTACCCAGCAAAATGAAGGTATAGGGGCCGGGCGTGGCGGCCTTGAGCAGGCGGTATTGCGCGTTATCGACGCGCGCATAGGTAGCCAGTTCGGACAGGTCGCGGCACAGCAGCGTGAAATGGTGGCGCTCATCGACCGCACGTATGCTGCGTATGCGCTCGAGCAGGTCGGCATTGCCGACCTGGCCGCCCAGCGCGTAGGCGGAATCGGTCGGAATTGCGACCAGGCCGCCGTCGCGGATGATTTCAACCGCCTGGCGTATCAGGCGTCCCTGCGGGTGGTCGGGGTGTATGGAAAAAAATTGTGCCATTTGGTGTTGGGTGCCGGCATGCCGCGCCAGAAACCGCGACATGCCCGGCGATTTTGCGGCGTGCCGGGAGAGGCCGCTGCAGCGGCCCCATGCAGCGGTGAACGCAGCCGGCGCAAATTCGCTGACATCGGCTGCGGGCGCGGCATTGTGCCCCCTCATGGCAGGCGCTCCCAGAGCGGGCGCAGGCCGTCCGGCAGTG
>JAEUNN010000226.1 GCA_016791085.1 Rhodocyclaceae bacterium
CGCCACCAGAACGCGGCGCGCCGCCGTTCCGCCTCGGCCTGACCCGGCGTGCTGTGCAGCATGTCCAGCACATGGTGGGTCAGCAACAGATAGGATTCTTTCAATGCATCCCAGCCGGGGTCGTCGGTCCACACCGGATCCACGAAGCGTTCGTCGTCGGGGTGCGGCTTTTCCGGGTCCGCCGACTTGCTGCCCGCAAAGCGCGCGCACACGTGCATGCCCAGTTGCGTCACGCGGGTCCAGTACATCATGGTTTGTTCCGCCAATTCCTGCGGATGGCTGGCCCAGGCAGCCTGGGCGTGCGCGAGCGGCGCCACGACACCGAGCGGGTCGGCCACGCCGGCCAGCATTTCACGCAACTGCTTGACGAAATTCAGCACCGGCAAGGCGCCATGTGGCAAATCCTGTTTCATCGAAACCCCCGTAAGAACGGCGCGGCAATCCGGGCGCGACGCATGTGCCGCGCCGCCGGACCTGGCCCGCGCGCGGCAGGGCCGGCCCGCGCCGGCGCTGTGCCTGGAAACACCTGCCTCAGCCAGCCCGCCGCGTGCATGGGCGCATTATCGCCCGAGCGCCGCAACGCTGCATTGCGTAATTCGGCGCATGTGGCCGCGCCGCTTGGCGTACCATCTGGCACGCTTGACTCGGGTCAATACCTGGCCCGCAGGCGCGCCTATAGTGATTGATGACCAACATCATAAGGAGCCGCTTCATGTTTCGCCATCTGCTCGTTCCCACGGACGGTTCGGATCTATCGACCAGTACCGTGGACCGCGCCGTCAGTTTCGCCCGCGAGACCGGGGCCAGCCTGACCTTCCTGTACGCCAAGCCGGAATTTCCTGTCACGCTGTACAGCGACGGCATGGTGATCGATCCGGCATCGCCGCAGCGCTTCGAAGACGCCGCCAATGCCCAGGCCAAGGAAATTCTCGACAAGGCGGTCGCCGCGGCTACTGCCGCCGGCGTGGCGGCCGATTCGGTCGCCAAGAGCAGCGACATTCCCTATGAGGCCATCATCGCCGCCGCCGAAGAAAAAGGCTGCGACCTGATTTTCATGGCTTCGCACGGCCGGCGCGGCATCAGCGCGGTGCTGCTGGGGTCCGAAACGCAGAAAGTGCTCACGCACTCGAAAATCCCGGTGCTGGTGTACCGCTGACGCCGGCAACACCGCCCCGTACGCCGCAGCACGCGGCCTGCGGGGCGCTGCGTCAGGCCATCCAGCGTTCCAGGTCGGCACGCAGGTCCTGCTGGCCTTCCAGACCGACCGCCACGCGTATCAGGTTTTCGCGTATGCCGGCTGCCTCGCGCGCTTCGGCGCTGATGCGTCCGTGCGTAGTCGTGGACGGGTGCGTGATGGTGGACTTGGTGTCGCCCAGATTGGCCGTGATCGACAGCACGCGCGTGGCGTCGATAAGCCGCCAGGCTTCTTCGCGCCCGCCTTTCACCTCGAACGACACGATGGCGCCGCCGGCCGACTGCTGGCGCATGGCCAGGGCGTGTTGCGGATGCGACTCCAGCCCCGGGTAGTACACGCGATCTATCCACGGCCGGGTTTCCAGCCAGCTTGCCAGTTCCAGCGCCGCGGCACTTTGCGCCTGCATGCGTATGCGCAGGGTTTCCAGGCCTTTGAGTATTATCCAGGCGTTGAAGGGCGACAGCGTGGGTCCGGCGGTGCGCAGGAATCTGAGCACTTCTTCGCCTATGGCGCGCGAGCCCAGCACCGCCCCGCCCAACACCCTGCCCTGCCCGTCCAGATATTTGGTGGCGGAATGCACGACCACGTCGGCACCCAGGCGCAGCGGCAATTGCAGGGCCGGCGAACAGAAACAGTTGTCCACCGCGAGCAAAGCCCCGCCGGCATGCGCAATGTCTGCCAGGGCGGCGATATCCACCACCTCGGTAAGCGGATTGGACGGCGTTTCGATGAACACCAGCCGCGTCGACGCTTCCATGGCGGCACGATAGGCGGCCAGGTCGGTGGTGGCGACGAAAGTCGTACGCAGGCCGAAGCGCGACAATATGCCGCCGAACAGTTGCTGCGTGGCGCCGAATACACCGCGGCTGCACACGATGTGATCGCCGGCCTGCAGCAAGGCCATGGCGAGCGCCAATATGGCCGACATGCCGGACGCCGTCGCGACGCAAGATTCGGCGCCTTCCAGTGCGGCCAGGCGCTCCTGCAGCGCGCTTACGGTGGGGTTGGTGAAGCGCGCATAGACGTTGCCGGGCTCTTCGCCGGAAAACCGGGCGGCAGCCTGGGCGGCATTGTCGAACACGAAACTCGAGGTCAGGTATAGCGCCTCGGAGTGCTCGTTGAATTGCGAGCGGTGGGTACCGGCGCGCACCGCCAGCGTTTCAAGCTGAAGCTGCGCCAAATCCTGGGTTGGGTCCATGGTAGATGCGTACGCAAATGAAAAAACCCGTCCAGCCATGGGCGGGACGGGTTGTTTTCCGGCTCCGCTTTAGCTGCATTTGTAGAGCGCCCGCAAGCTGGAACGGTTCAAATTGGCGCTACACGGGAGAATAGCCGCAGCCGCGCACCGCGTCAAGCAAGTACCGGCCCGGCAGCCTGCGCCGCCTGCCGCCCGGCGCCGTTTCAGGCACTTTCCTCGCCGGCCGGCACCAGATTCAGGTCGAGTTGCGCGGAGTCGTCTTCGTGGCGCTCCTCGCCACCCAGGCGGTTCGATTCCACGCCGTCCAGATAGGCCCGCGTGACATCCCCGGTGACATAACAACCGTCGAAACACGAAGCCTCGAAGTGCGTGATGGAACGGTTGGAAGCCGATACCGCAGCTTTGAGGCTTTCCAGATCCTGATAGACCAGCGCATCGGCCCCGATTTCCGCGCAGATTTCGGCGTCGGAGCGCGCCGACGCGATCAGTTCCTGCCGCGTCGGCATATCTATGCCATAGACGTTGGCGAAGCGCACCGGCGGCGCGGCGGACGCGAAATACACTTTTCGCGCACCGGATTCACGCGCCATTTGCACGATTTCGCGGCTGGTCGTGCCGCGCACGATGGAGTCATCCACCAGCAGCACGTTCTTGCCGGCAAATTCCTGCGCAATGGTGTTGAGCTTCTGCCGCACCGAACGCTTGCGCACCGACTGGCCCGGCATGATGAACGTACGGCCTATGTAGCGGTTTTTCACGAAGCCTTCGCGGTACGGCAAACCCAGCACGTGGGCAAGCTGCATGGCCGCCGGCCGGCTCGAATCGGGAATCGGTATCACCACATCGACCGCCGAATGCGGCATGACGCGGCGCATCTTTTCGGCCAGACGCTCGCCCATGCGCAGGCGCGACTCATATACCGAAATGCCGTCTATGATCGAATCCGGCCGCGCCAGATAGACGAATTCGAACAGACAGGGCGCATGCAGCGTACGCATCGCGCACTGCCGGCTCTGGAAATTGCCGGACGGGTCGATCAGCACCGCTTCGCCCGGTTCGATATCGCGCAGCAGCTTGAATCCCAGCGTATCGAGCGCGACGCTTTCGGAAGCCACCAGCCACTCGGTGTTGCTGCCCACGGTCTGGCGTCCCACCACCAGCGGCCGTATGCCGTAAGGGTCGCGAAACGCCAGCAGGCCGAACCCCGCGATCATCGCCACCACCGCGTAGGCGCCGCGGCAGCGCCGGTGCACCTGCGCGACGGCACGGAATATGGCGTCGCTGTCAAAACGGCCCAGGCTGCGTATGGCATCGTGAATTTCGTGCGCGAGCACATTCAGCAGCACTTCAGAGTCCGAATTGGTATTGATGTGGCGCAGATCGGTCTGAAACATTTCCTGCTTCAGCGCCCCGGAATTGGTCAGGTTGCCGTTGTGCGCGAGCGTGATGCCAAACGGCGAGTTGACGTAAAAAGGCTGCGCCTCGGCCGGGTTGTATGCCGATCCGGCGGTCGGATAGCGCACGTGGCCTATCCCCCACGTGCCCTGCAGGTTGCGCATGTTGCGCGTGCGGAACACGTCGCGCACCAGGCCGGGGCCTTTGTGCATATAAAACTGGGAGCCTTCCGCGGTCACGATGCCGGCGGCGTCCTGCCCGCGGTGCTGCAGCACCAGCAGTCCGTCGTAGAGCAACTGATTGACCGGGCCGTTCGCCACGACGCCGAGAATTCCACACATGTCAAGCTCCTACTTGAAGCGCATTTTTGCGGCAACGGCCCGCGGCAGCCACGGCTTGAGCGCAATAAGACCGGTTTCCAGCGGCGGCGCCACCCAGGCGTCGCGCCACCAGGTCTGGCG
>JAEUNN010000217.1 GCA_016791085.1 Rhodocyclaceae bacterium
GGCGGCCTCAGCAGCAGCGGCACCAGCACGCTGAGCGGCGGCACCCTGGGCTTGAGCGGCCCGGCCACCCTGGCGGTTTTGCGCCAAACCGGGGGCAGCTTGCAGCAGGCCGGCGCAGGCCTGGACATAGGTCAGTTGGAACTGCAGGGCGGGGTGTTCGCGGCGGACGGCGCGGCCAGTATCGCGAGCCTCGCGCTGCAGGGCGGTCAAATCGGCGGTGCGGGGGATTTCGTTATTGGCAACCTGGCCTGGACCGCCGGCACCCTGGCCGGCACGGGCGCGCGCACGGTAAGCGCCGGCGCAGTCATGGATGGTCCGGCCCTGACGCTCGACGGCGCCGCGCTCACTCTCGCGGGATCGAGCCGCCTTGCCGGCGGCAGCACGCTGCACATGCAGAACGGCGCGCAATTGACGATACCCGCCGCAGCCAGTTTGCGCATGGGCGATGCGGCCATCAGCGGTTCCGGTTTGATCGCCAACGCCGGCCGCATGGTCAAGGACGAAGGCAGCGGCAGCGCGCGCATCGCCCCGCTGCTGGACAATAGCGGTACGGTGGAAAGCGGTAGCGGCGCCCTGGCCATACTGGGCGGCGGCGGAGGAGGCGGGCGCTTCCTGATCGACGGCGGCGCCGATCTGGTGTTGGGTGGCTCGCGCCGCTTGCAGTCCTTCGCGCAACTGGGCGGCGGCGGCACGCTATTGTTCGGCGACGCAAGCCACATCGCCATCGACGAAACACTCAATGTGGTGGGCACGACGGCCGACCTCGATATTTCGGTGGGCCGCCTTGCCGGCGTGGCCGTGGAAACCCCACCGGCGGCTGGCGCGCTCGCCGTGACCGGCAGCACGCGCTACACCTATACCGCACCCGACGGCTTTGCCGGCACCGACCAAGCACAGGGGCGCCTGATCGATCGCAACGGCAATAGCGGCCTGGTCGATTTGCACTTCATCGTGCGCCTGCCCGAGCCCAACGGCCCGGCCGTACTACCGGGCGACGCCGATCTGATTGCGGCCTCGCAGCGCGCGCTCAGCGACGCAGGCGGACGCGGGACGGCAGCCGGATCGGGCCTGCAACTTGCGTCGCTGTCGGCGGCCGAGCGGCTTGCGGATATCGCGACTGCCGCGGGGCCGGATGCCGGCGCCAGCCGCTCCGAGGTGTATGTCGATGCCGTGCAGGGCACGGTTTATGCGCGTTCGAGTGGCGGCGGTTTGCGCCTGCTGGCGGCGGATTCGGCGCTGCAGCCCGGCGAAACCATCGCAACCGCCGCGGGCAGCAGCGGGCGCGTCGCGTTTTCCGACGGTACCGTGGTTGATCTTGCGGTGTTGACCGAACTGCGCATAGACGCCTATTCGTATGACGAACTTGCGCCGCAGCAGGACCGCGTCGCATTCACGCTGCTGCTGGGCGGCATACGCGTACAGACCGGGCTCGCGGCCGGGCGCAGCCCCGCCGCGTTCGCGCTCGATGTTGGCGACGTCCACCTGGGCGCGGGCAGCGCAAGCTTCGAATGGGTGCGCTGTGCCGCGGCCTGGTCGGCGCGGCCTCCCTGCGCGACGGCGCGCACACAATACGGAGTGGCGGTGGATGGCCTGTTCGCCGTGGACCGCGGCAACATCAATGTCACGCGGGCCGGTGCCGAGCGCCAATTCGCTGCCGGCAGCGGCGGCGCGCTTCTGCCGGATGCGCGCGCGCCTGGCGCATGGACGGATTTCGATGCGCTGCGCCAGTTGTTCCCGGAACTGCGCCACCTGTCCGGCACACTGCAGTGAGCAGGGGGGGGGCGTCCTTCGACGCGTAGCGAGGTGTCGCCGCGCTGGGGCCCTCAGGCGTAGCGTCCGGCACGCCATAGCGCGCGCCCCACGAACTGCAGTTCCGGACCATCCCAGTCATCGGGTAATTCGACCGCCTGGTAGGCCGGGTTGTCGCTGCACAGCCGCACGCGACGCTCGGGCAGGGGCTGCACGCGCTTGATGAGCAGGCGCCCGCCCAGCAGCAATGCGCACACGCCTTCCTGTCCGGGCTGGCGCGCCGTGGTGTCGAGCAGCAACAGGTCGCCGTCGGCCAGTGTCGGTGCCATGGCATCGCCGCGCGCCACCAGCAGCACCAAACCCTGCGCGGCGCCGCCGGCCAGCGCGGCCAGCCAGGGACCCGGAAACGCAAATTGTCCCAGGCAATTTGCGGCATCGTTCCAGGGCAGCGCCGGCTTGCGGCCGGGGTCGTAACAGCGCAAGGCCTGCTGCGCATCCGGGCCGGTGCGCTCCTCTGCGCTACCGGGCTCCGGCTCGGCGAGCACGCGAGCCGGCCGATGCTGGCCAGCCGAAGGATAGGCCGTGCTGTCGGGAAATTTGTGGGCGCTCGCGTCGGCCAGCCAATCCAGGCTGACACCGCAGGCACGGGCAATTTTGAGCGCCCAGCTCATGCCCGGCACGCCGCCCGCAAGATATTGCCGCATCAAACTTTCGCCTATGCCGCAGCGACGTGCGAACGCCGCCACCGACAGGTCGCCCTTGAGTTCGCGCAAACGCTCGGTCAAACCAGGCAGGCCGCCCGGGCGCGGGTCGCTCATGACCGGCTTGCCGGGGCCGCGCGGCCGCGCGAGGGCCGGCGCGTGATACAAAATACTTGCTGGAACGAGCACATATATGCTTTAATTCGCATGTTGATACTGTTTTGTGTTCGATGTTCGGTTTTTATGTGCGTGATTGCGGCTTTTTCAGGTATGTAAATGCGTATCCGCGTCGTTCGCCCGCAAGGGTTGCTGCTTGTGCAGCGCCGTCCTGCGCATGAAACTGCGGGTGCCGGCGGCTGCCCGGCCGTGCTGCAGGCGCATCGGCTGCGGCACGGCCTGGTTCCATCTGCGCTGCGGCGGCTAGCGGTTTCCCGAATCTGCCATCAAGGCGTACAGACCATGTTCGAGCGGCACAAATTCGGCGCAGCGCAAATCGCTTACCAGCCGCGAATTGTCGGCCGCCGAATAGCGAATGTCACCTTCGCGCGGCGGGCCGTGCTGCACCTGCGGGGGGGTTGCCGTCGTGGTGGCGAGTGCGCCCACCAGGTCGAGCAAAGTCACGCTGCGGCCGGTGGCGATGTTCACCACGCCCGGCGTGTCGCATTGCAGCGCGGCAAGGTTGGCGCGCGCCACGTCGCCCACAAAAATGAAGTCGCGGGTCTGGCGTCCGTCGCCGTTAATCGTGATGGGCGCACCTGCGCGCAGGCGCTGCGCAAAAACGCTGATTACGCCCGAATACGGCGAATGCGGGTCCTGGCGCGGGCCATATACGTTGAAATAGCGCAACCCGCAATTCGACTGTCCGTACAGGTCGCGGTACAGCTCGGCATACTGGTCATTCACAAGCTTTTCCAGGCCGTAGGGCGAAAGCGGCGCGGTCGGCGCGCTTTCGTCTATGGGCAGGCGCGTCGGGTCGCCGTACACCGCGGCACTGGATGCATAAACAAGGCGCTTTGCACCGGCTTTGCGGCTGGCTTCCAGCACGTTCAAAAAACCTGTGACATTTACCGAGGCCGAATTGAGCGGCTGCGATACCGATGCCGCCACGGAAACCTGGGCCGCCAGATGCAGAACGTGGCTTACGCCGGCTACACAGCGTTCCACGGTGGCGACGTCGCGTATGTCGCCCGCGACAATTTCGAGTTGGGGTGCTGCAGCGGGCAGATTTTCGCGTTTTCCGGTCGAAAAATTGTCCAGCACGCGTACGCGCGCGCCGGCCCCGAGTAAAGCATCAACACTGTGTGAGCCGATGAATCCGGCCCCTCCCGTTACCAAAACGTGCATGAAGTTCAACCTCCCGCGCGGCAGTATAGGGCCAGGGTGCGGGCCGCTCTAAGGAAGTGTGACCGCAATCAGCCAATAACGCGCGAATTTGCCGCTTGCCATCCAGAAGGCACTTGCAAGCCAATTCAGGCGCAGCACGCCGGCCGCCACGCACAACGCATCGCCCAGGAAGGGTGTCCAGGCCAAAATCAGGCATTTCGTGCCGTGACGGCGTACGAACTCCAGGCGGGGCGAAATTTCCTTGCGCGGCACCAGGCGCCCGAGTGCGTAACTGGTCATGCCGCCCAGGGTATTGCCCAGGGTCGCGAGCATCAAGGCCTGCCAATACTGGGCCGGGAAGGCGTACAAAAAGCCCGCGAACACGGCTTCCGAGCCTCCCGGAAGCACGGTTGCGGACAGGAAACAGGCCAAAAACAGCCCGATCTTGCCTGAATCGGGAGAAATAGTTCCTATATCCGGCCAATTCAACGTATCGAATCCTGGTTGCGCGGCTGAAAATAGCAGCACGCGCCTTGGTACGCGCGTCGTCGCCGTGAGATCTGTAAAGGTTTACGCGCAAAAACCGTCAACGACAATGCCGCACAGGGATGTCAAATTCGTCAATGAGCGCCCGAGCGAGCAAAGCACGCGAAACTTTTACATTGTGACAGGGAACCCTATATGGGCAGGTTGAGCAGAAGCGAATGTGTAGAAGATGCCTATGCCGGCAGCGCGGAACATTACCTGATGTGTTCGCTGGCCGGCCAGATGTACGCGCTGCCGGTACTTGCCGTCGATGACATCCTGCAGCACGTGGGCGTGATACGGGTGCCGCTGGTGCCGCAATTCGTGCGTGGCGTGCTCGATTTTGGCGAAGGCAGCGTGCCGGTGATCGACCTGTCCGCGCGTCTGGGCGGAACGCCTTGCCCCGCCGGAGAAGGTTGTATCGTGGTCGTGCTGGTGCCCGCCGACGACCGGCCGCAGCCCATAGGCCTGGTGGTCGAAGCGGTTGCCGACATGCGCCAGATCGCCTCATTGACGCTGGAATCGTCGCTCAAGCCGGGCGGCGTGCCGGCGCGTTCGGCGCCCGCGGCGGAGTTCATCAGTGGTTTGGCCACTGCCGATGGCCGCACGGTAATCGTGCTGGATACCGATCGTCTGTTGGACGTCGAAAATATCGCCATCTTTTCCGACATGTTCGAGGATACCGACCCGTACTTCGGCATCCTGCATTGAGCCCGCCGGGCGCCGGGTGTTTGCCGCCACCCGCGCCCGCACTTTCGCCGCCGCCTTCGGCTCCGTTTCCGTATTTGTTGCTGCTTTGATCCCCGTATCCGTCCCCGTTTTTGTCGCCATTTTCCCGCTTTGCCCGGCGCCGGCACGAATTTAGCGCGCCGGCGCCGCATTTCGGGCGCTTCTAAGCCGGATAGGCGCTGCCCGCGCTTGCCGCCGCGGCCTCTGCCCTGCTAGGCTTGCCCCCTTTTTCGCCGTGCCGCGCGAGCGGCCGGGAGCAACCATGAACAAGCCCGATTACCTGGAACGCATATTGAACGCGCACGTCTACGACGTCGCCGTGGAAACCCCGTTGGAACTGGCGTCCAGCCTGTCGGCGCGCGTGCATAACCACATTTTGCTGAAGCGCGAAGACCTGCAGCCGGTGTTTTCATTCAAGCTGCGCGGCGCCTACAACAAGATCGTCAAACTGTCGGGACAGGCGCAAAAGCACGGCGTGATCGCCGCCAGCGCCGGCAATCACGCCCAGGGCGTGGCGCTGGCCGCGCAAAGGCTGGGCTGCCGCGCAGTCATCGTGATGCCTACCACCACGCCGCAAATCAAGATCGACGCCGTGGCGGCGCGCGGCGGCGAAGTGGTGCTGTCCGGCGAAACCTATGACGAAGCGTATGCGCACGCGCGCGAACTCGAAAAAGCCCAGCACCTGACTTTCGTGCACCCCTTCGACGATCCGGAAGTGATCGCCGGGCAGGGCACCATAGGCATGGAAATTTTGCGGCAACATCCCAAGCCGCTGCACGCCGTGTTCTGCTGCGTGGGCGGCGGCGGGCTGATTTCCGGCGTGGCCGCATTCATCAAGCGCGTGCGGCCCGACGTCAAAATCATAGGCGTCGAAGCCAGTGACGCCGACGCCATGACGCAAAGCCTGGCCGCCGGCAAGCGCGTGCGCCTGGATCAGGTCGGGCTGTTCGCGGACGGCGCGGCGGTAAAAATGGTCGGGGAAGAAACTTTCCGCTTGTGCCAGTCGTATGTGGACGAAATGGTGCTGGTGGGCAATGACGCCATCTGCGCGGCGATCAAGGATGTCTACGAGGACACCCGCTCCATCCTGGAGCCGGCCGGCGCGCTGGCCGTGGCGGGCGCCAAGGCCTATATCGAAAAGCACCACCTGCGCGACAAGACGCTGGTCGCCGTGGCGAGCGGCGCGAACATGAATTTCGACCGCTTGCGTTTCGTCGCCGAGCGCGCCGAAGTCGGCGAAAAGCGCGAAGCCGTGCTGGCCGTGACGCTGCCGGAAAAGCCCGGCTCCTACAAAAAGTTCGTGTCACTGATCGGCAACCGCAACATTACCGAATTCAACTACCGCCACAAGAACAATTCCGAGGCCCACGTATTTGTGGGCGTGCAGGTATCCAACCGCGCCGAATCGCTGCGCCTGATCGAAATGCTGCGGCGTCACGACTATCCGACCCTGGATTTGACCGACGACGAACTTGGCAAACTGCACGTGCGCCACATGGTGGGCGGGCACGCGCCGCAGGCCGAGCATGAAATCGTGTACCGCTTCGAATTCCCGGAACGGCCGGGCGCGCTCATGAAATTCCTGAACAGCATGAGCCACAACTGGAACATATCCCTGTTCCACTACCGCAATCATGGCGCCGACACCGGGCGCGTGCTGGTGGGCATGCAGGTGCCGCCGCAGGACAAGGCGGCGTTCCAGACCTTTCTGGACGAATTGGGCTACCGCTACGTCGAAGAAACCCACAACCCGGCTTACAAATTGTTCCTGGGCTGAGCGTGGGCGGTGAGCGCGGTGGTGAGCAGGTAGAGCACCAGCGCGTTGGCGATATGCCAGCCGGCGTGCGTGCCGGCCGGCAGCCAGGCGCATACGGCGCGGTCTGCGCTGCGCAGCAGTAGCGACAGCGCGAACAGCGCGCAGGCCGCCGACAGCCGGCCCGCCGCCGCGCGCTGCTGCCGCCACGCCGCCACGCTCACCGCGGCGAGCACGAGCGCGGCCGGCGCATAGGCGATCGAACCGTTCCACCACTGCGCCGGCAGCGTGGCCGCGCAAATCCGGTCCACCAGCACGAACAATGCCGTCGCGGCGCCGGCCCAGCCCTCGCGCCAGCCGAACACACGTACCAGCAGGCGCTGCAGAAACAGCAGTTGAAACAGCGCGATAAAACCCATGTCGGCAATTTCGGCCCAGCGCTCGGCAAAGGTGTGGAACGCAAAACTGCCCGCGGCGACCCCGGCTATCAGTACCACCAGCGCCTGCAGGTCCGGCGCGCGCCGGCCGCCGGCCTGCACATGGCGCCAGCATGCCCAGGCCGCCAGCAGGAAAGCCAGATTGCTCGCGGCATTGCAGGGCTCGCCCCAGAACGCCGTATCCTGGCGCTCGCAATAGCGGAACAGCGGTTCGCGCCAGTTCACCGCAAGGCGGGCCGGGCGCCGGCTTCGGTCACCAGCCAGTCGAGCGGAATGTCGTGCGGCGCCGACGCCAGTTGCGCCAGCCGCGCCAGTTCGAAGGCGATGCCCAGCGTTACCGGGCGCGGACTGAGTGCCGCCAGGGTGCGGTCGAAATAGCCGGCGCCGTAGCCGATCCGGTAGCCGTGGGCGTCGAAACCATTGCACGGCACGAGCAGCAGGTCCGGTTGCACCGGCGCGCCCTCGGTCGGATAAGGAATGCCATGGCGATCCGGCGCGAGCGGGCAGCCCGGTGCATAGGCGCGGTACTCCAGCGGCGTTGCCGGAGCCAGCGCCAGAGGCAGCGCGGCACAGCGTCCAGCGTGCGCCGCCAGCCATGCGCCGATAATGCCGCGCGCATCGAATTCGGCCCGGTAGGGCCAATAAAATCCCACGCAGCGCGGCGCCAGAACATCCAGCAAAGGCAGCAAATGGCGCGCCAGGGCGGCCGACAATTCGGCATGGCGCGGCGGCGCCAGCGCTTCGCGCGCGGCGATGAGCCGGCGGCGCAAATCCTGGCGCGCGGTCAGGCCGGCGGGCGGGTCGGCGGCGGGGGATGCCATGGGCTTGTGCTATGCTGGACGCGAGTGCCACGCAAGACTAACACGCATGAAGTGCATCATCGGTAGTTTGCTCGCCTGCTGCGTCACCCTCACGCAGGCGGCCAGTGCAGTCCCGTCCGCCAATTCCGACCAGACTTTCCTCGCCGTGCGCGATGCATTCGCGGCCGGCGACAGAGCGCGTTTCCAGCGCCTGGCGGAGCGCTATGCCGACCCGGATTTGAGCGCCTACGTCGAATACTGGCGCCTGCGCATGAATCTGGAAGACACTTCCATCGACGCCGTCGAAACTTTCCTGGCTCTGAACGACGGCAGCCTGGTGGCCGAGCGCATGCGCGTCGACCTGCTCAAGCGCTACGGCCGGCGCGGCGAATGGGGACCGTTCGTCGAACAATATGCGCAACTCGGGCAGCCCGACCAGGAACTGCAGTGCTACAAACTGCAGGCCCGCATCGCCGCCGACGACAAGACGGCTTTCAATGACGCCGCGCGCCTATGGCTTGATCTGGCCGACGTGCCGGTGGGTTGCCGCGCCGTGCTCGACGCGCTCATCACCGAAGGCCGTGTCCATGCCGACGACGTGTGGGCGCGCATGCGCCGCCTTGCCGAAACCAAGCGCTATGCCGGCGTGCGCGCTACCGCCACCTGGCTGCCGGAAAACCAGCAGCCCGACCCGAAACAACTGGACCTCGCGCTCGGCAAACCGGAGCGCTTCCTGAATGGCCTCAAACCCGCGTTTGCGGCCAGCCGGCGCGAGCGCGAATTGAGCATACTGGCGCTCGCCACCCTGGCGCGCAGCGACGTCGAAGACGCCACCGCCCGCTTCGAGCGCCTGTCCGATCGCTATTCGGCCGCCGAGCGCGCCTACCTGTATGCGCAATTCGGCTGGTATGGCGCGCAGGCGCACCTTACCAACGCCAGCAAGTGGTACAAGGCCGGCGGCTATCCGGAAATGAGCACCGAACAGTGGCAGTGGCGTGCCCGCGCCGCCTTGCGCGCGCTCGACTGGCGCATGGTGCGCGACACCATAGAACACATGCCGGACGAACTGAAAACCAAGCCGGACTGGACTTACTGGTACGGCCGCAGCCTGCAGGTACAGGGCAAGGCCGTCGAAGCCCAGGAAATATTCGAACGCCTGTGCGGGCTGGCGGACTTTTACGGCAACCTGGCCTGCGACGAACTGGCGCGACCGATCACCTTGCCGCCGCGCGCCGCGCAGCCTACCGCGAAAGAACTCGACGAGGTCGCCAACGATGTAGGCGTGGCGCGCGCGCTGGCGTTTTTTCGCGTCGATCTGCGTACCGAAGCCGTGCGCGAGTGGAACTGGGCCATGCGCGGGCGCAGCGACCGATTTTTGCTGGCCGCTGCCGAATACGCCCGGCGCAAGGAAATTTACGACCGCGCCATCAGCGCCGCCGACCGCACGCAGACCGAGCACGATTACAGCCTGCGCTTTCTGGCGCCATTTCGCGAGCGCGTGGAACCCAAGGCGCGCGAGCGCGGCCTCGACAACGCCTGGGTGTATGGGCTCATGCGCCAGGAAAGCCGCTTCATAGGCGTGGCGCGCTCGTCGGCCGGCGCGCAGGGCCTCATGCAGGTCATGCCGGCCACCGCCAAATATGTGGCCAAAAAGATCGGCATGGACTATCAGCCCGGCGCGATTACCGATCTCGATACCAATGTCGTGCTGGGCACCAGCTATTTGCGCATGGTGCTGGATTCGCTCGACGACCAGCCGGTGCTGGCATCGGCCGCCTACAACGCCGGGCCGGGCCGGGCGCGGCGCTGGCGCGACACGAAGCCGCTGGAAGGCGCGATTTACGCCGAAACCATACCGCTGTCCGAAACGCGCGACTACGTCAAAAAGGTCATGAGTAACGCCGTGTACTACTCGGTGCTGTTCGGCACCACCGCGCCCACGCTCAAAGAGCGCCTGGGCGTCGTCAATCCGGGCGAATGAGGCGGCGCCCCGGCCGCCGCGGCGCCTTGCCGCGCGCGCCCCGGGCGCAGCGCCATCAGTCGGGTAACTGCATGGACTGCGGAGTGCCGGGCCGGTGGCTGCGCTCGTGCAACTGGCGTGCCAGCGCCGGATCCAGCGCCTGCAGCTTGCGGTAGGACAGCAGCGCTTGGTCGCGACGGCCGTCGCTCAGGCTCAGGGCCACGTGCACGAACAGCGCCTGCGGCAGGTCGGGCTTCTGTTTGAGCCAAATTTCCGATTCCGTGCGCGCGCGGGCGCGCTGGCCGCTCAGTGCCAGGCTTTGCAGGTACAGCGCGCGGCCATCGACGGCCTCGGGCGCGCGCTTGACCGCCGCATCGAGCACC
>JAEUNN010000267.1 GCA_016791085.1 Rhodocyclaceae bacterium
TGCGGCCGGCGCCGCCGCAGCGGCGCGCCGGGCGGAGGAATGTAGGATAATCCCGGCTCGCAAAAAACGAGATTGCGGACTTGCGCCGGGCCGGCAGCGGCCGCCGGCCGGCTGGCAGGCGTGACGGAGTTGCGCGGCGCCGGGCCACAAGTCCATCGAGCGCCATGCCCACACAAGATGCATTTTTCCTGCCGACAGGCGGCGGGCAGCGTTACTGCCTGTATTCCGCGCCGGACGGCCCGCCCAAGGCGGCGTTCCTGTACCTGCATCCATTCGCCGAAGAAATGAACAAGGCGCGCCGCGCGGTCGCGCTGCAAACCCGTGCGCTGGTCGCGGCCGGCCATGCGGTGCTGCAGATCGATCTGCTCGGCTGCGGCGACAGCAGCGGCGATTTCGGCGACGCCACCTGGTCGGCCTGGATCGAGGACATTCTGGCGGCCCATGGCTGGCTGCGCGCGCGCACCGGCGCGCCGGTATGGTTCTGGGGCCTGCGCGCCGGCTGTCTGTTGGCGACCGCCGCAGCCGCCCGGCTGCCGGACGCAGGCAATTTCCTGTTCTGGCATCCTTTCGTTTCGGGTCAGCGCGCCCTGCAGCAGTTTTTGCGCCTAGCGGCGGCGGCCGACATGATAGGCGCCAAGCGCGCAGGCAGCGCCACGCCGCGCGAGTGTCTGGACCGCGGTGAGGCGGTGGAGGTCGCCGGCTATCTGCTGCATCCGGACCTGGCCATGGGGCTCGACAAGGCCAGCCTCGCGCCGCCGCCCCAGGGTGGCCGGCTGCTGTGGCTGGACGTGGTCGGCAGCGAGGCGGACACTCCTTTGCCGGCCAGCGCAAAACTGCTGCCGCAGTGGCAGGCGGCCGGATATGCGCTGCACCATCACAGCGTGGTCGACCAGACCTTCTGGCAGACCGTGGAAATCGAAACCGCGCCGCGCTTGCGCGCCGAAACTTCGGCCCGGCTGACGGAACTGGCATGAATTTCAAGGAACTTGCAACGCAATTCGCTTGCCGCGGCGAAACGCTGTTCGGCGTCGCCAGCGTGCCGGAGGCGCCTGCGGCGACCGGGGTGGTGTTGGTGGTGGGCGGGCCGCAATATCGTGCCGGCAGCCACCGGCAGTTCGTATTCCTGGCGCGCGCGCTCGCCGCGGCGGGCATCGCGAGCTTGCGTTTCGACCATCGCGGCATGGGCGACAGCGACGGCGAGGCGCGTGACTTCACGCAACTTGACGACGATATCGCCGCCGCCATCGACCATCTGCTGCACTGCGTGCCGGCACTCGAGCGGGTGGTGATCTGGGGCTTGTGCGATGCCGCCTCGGCAGCGCTCATGTATGGGCAAAGGCGCGCCGACCGGCGCATTGCCGGCCTGGTTTTGCTCAACCCCTGGGTACGCACGGAAGTCACGCAGGCGCAAACGCGACTCAAGCACTATTACCTGCAGCGCCTGACCGACCGCGAGTTCTGGCTCAAGTTTGTGCGCGGCGGCGTGAACTTGATGCGCACGCTGCGCGAATTGCGTGGCCAGGTCGGGGCGGCACTGCAAAAGCCCGCATCGGCGGCCGAAAATTCGGTGGATTACCTGACGCTCATGAAGCGCGGCCTGACTGCCACGGATATTCCTTGCCTGCTCATCCTGAGCGGGAACGACCTGGTGTCCAAGGAATTTTCCGGCTGGTGGCGCACCGAAATAAATGAGTCCGCGGCGGCGGCACAGGTCACACGCATCGAACTTGGCGAGTCCGATCACACCTTTTCGCGCCGCGACTGGAAGCATGCCGTGAACGAACACACGATAGCCTGGCTGCGCAGTCTATAGCGGCGATCCAGTCGCAGGCAGGCGCTACGCTGGGCCGGCCGCCCAAACGTGAGTCCAAGCGATGCGCACTCCGGCCGGCCTGCGCCATGCGGGCTCCACCGGCCCACAGCACGAACGCGCGTGACCAAATGTGTGCGGATCAAACCGGCCTGGACCTGGCGGAACGGCGGCCGGCGCGCAGCTTGGCCAGGCGCGGCGGCGTGCGTGGCCGGTCGCCGCGGTAAGGAGCGAGGCTTCCTGGCGTACTGCCCGTTGCCGCGCGCGGCGTGCTGTCGGGTGCCTGGCGCTCAACCATCCGGATCGGCGCGGCCGAATTCCCCTCCGTTAGCTGGTTCGATCGCTCAAGCCGGGGAAACTCGGACCCGTGCGGGCCCGCGCCTGCCCGCGCCGCGCTGCGTCAGGCCGGCTTCGGCATCGGCAGGCCGTTGGGTGGATCAGCCTGGACGCGGAATGTGCGGGAAATGGCAGGCAACCACGTGGGTGCCACCCGTCGCCACGGCGGGCGGGTAGTCGCGCCGGCAAATGTCTGCCGCATGTGGACAGCGCGGGTGGAAGTGACAGCCGGCGGGAGGTTTGGCCGGCGACGGAATATCCCCGGCCAGACGCGGCGCGCGCGCGGCGCCGGCTTGCTCCGCATCCAGTTGGGGCACCGCGGCGAGCAGTGCGCGTGTGTAGGGGTGGCGCGGGCCGGCCAGCACTTCGGCGGCGCTGCCGCGTTCCACGATGCGGCCCAGGTACATGACCGCAACTTCGTGCGCGAGGTATT
>JAEUNN010000023.1 GCA_016791085.1 Rhodocyclaceae bacterium
GGGCCGGCGCTGCTGCCGGCGCGCGCATCGTGGTCGGCCGCCGCTTCGGCGCCGGCGCCGTGCTGCAGGCTGCTGAAACTGGCGATGCGCCAACCCGGGCCGGGCAGGGCGGGCGCGTCCGGCAGGCGCGCGGCCAGGGCCGCGGCGTCCTGCGGCGGCAGTGCGCGGCCGGGCGCGAGCGGTAAATCCAGGCATTCCACCTGGCCCGGCAGGTCATGCGCATACGCCTGCCAGGCGGCATCGATCTGCGTGCCGGCAAGTTTGGCGTCCAGCCAGTCGGCATGGCTCATGCCGGAGCCGGCGGCGAGCCAGTTCAACAAGGCGCGCGCGCTCTGCGTGAGCGAAGGCCGGCCGAAACTGCGCGTTTCGTAGAGCCCGGCGATCAGGTAGCAGCGCAGTGCGGCGCGCGTCAGCGCGACATACATGAGGCGCAATTTTTCGGCGTGGCGCTCGCGCCGGCAGGCCGCGGCGATGGCCGGGTCGTCGCGCGCGTCGGGCCGGAAATCCATGACCAGCGCGCCGTCCGCAGCGTGATAGTCGAGCGCATCCGATGTCTGTGCGGTGCGCTCCTGCCCATCCCACAAAAACGGGCAGAAGCTGATGGCGTATTCCAGGCCCTTGGATTTGTGTATGGTCACGATCTGCACCAGATTGCGATCCGATTCCAGCCGCAATTGCGCCGCCTCGCCCGCCTGCGCCTCGGCACGCTGCGCCGCGAGCCAGGCGAGCTGCGCGTCCGGCGTGGTGTGGAGCGCCGCTTCCTGTTGCAGCAATTCCATGAGGTGCAACAGGTTGGTGATGCGCCGCTCGCCCTCCGCCAAGGCGAGCAGGCGCGCGGCCACATTTTCGTCGCCGGCCCAGCGCCGCAGCGCCATGCCGGGCCCTTGTTCCAGCCACAGCCGGCGCAGGGTTTCCCAGCGCGCGACCAGGCCGGCGAGGCGCACTTCGTCCTCGGCCAGTGCGGCCACCGCGGCCGCATCCAGCCCCATGCACTGGGTGGCCAGCGCGGCCAACAGCAGCGGGCGCCGCCC
>JAEUNN010000308.1 GCA_016791085.1 Rhodocyclaceae bacterium
ATTCCATTTCGGCAAGGCGCCGGTCGCGCACCTCGCGTTCCAGCAGGCGGTTCGCTGCGGTCAGATCGTCACCGTGCTTTTGCAGGCGTTCTGCGTGGGCCGCCAATTCAGCATGGCTGGCCTCCAGTTCGCCGGCCATCAAATTGAACGCTGCCGCCACCAGACCGATTTCGTCGTTGGCGAGTACCGGGGCGCGTGTGCTGCGCCGCCCTGCTGCCATCGCACGTACCGCCGCGTGCAATTCGGCCAGGGGTCGGCCTATGCTGCCGACCAGACGCATGCCGAAGCGTACGGCCAACAGCATGCATACGAGCCCAAATCCTCCCAGCGCGGCAGTCCCGGTCAGCGCCGTCTGCATCAGTTCTCGCTCGAGCTGCGTGTATTCGAGTATCAGCGCGCCCGCTATCGCGGAATTCGGGTCCAGGCGGTCTTGCCGCAGCGGCACGACGATCTGCTTCAAAGTCTGATCGCCATGACCGTCGCGCTCCCTGAACGTGCGCGACTGGCCGTCCCGTAATGTCGCGGCAACGGCTCCGCCGTCGGCATCGTCGAAGGTCGTTCCGATTTCCCGTTCCGTCGAATCGGCGAGGATGCGCAGATTCCGGTCGACGACGAATACGTCCCGCCCGCTCGCGGCATGCAGACCACTCACGATGCTTTGCGTGTGTTTGGCGTCGTCCAGCACTTTGTCATGGCCCGCGGCAGCAAGCGCCTCGGCCACGTTGCGCGCTTCCAGATGCGCGGCGCTGTGTGCCACGTATAGTTGCACGGCTATCGAAATGCCGACGAAAAACAGGAACATCAGCGCCAGGGCCGCAACCGCGCCGGTTAGCCGGCGGCCGATACCAAACGCACTGAACCTCGGGGCCGGCGCGGTTTGGCCCAGGGCCTGCGTGTCTGGCCCGCGCTTTTGCAATGGAACGCGCATCATGGTCTGCCCTCCCCAAACGCGCCCATCCAGGAATGTAGTCTCCTCTGCGCGGAACCGCGGCCGGATTGCCGAGGCCCTGACGGCGCGACGCCAGGCGCGCGCCGCGCGCATGCAGTCTGGATTGCCATTAACCGTACTGACAAACGCGCGCCATGTGCACGGCCAACACCTTGCGTCGCGTAGCACCAGTCCTGATGCGTGGACGGCCCGAATTTTTTGCGAGTCATTTTTCGTCCCCCACGAGCGGAGCCGTCATGACATTTCACGACGCTCGCCAACACCGGCCTGGAAGTACCGGCACGCTCGTGTCCAGATTTCATAATCCACGATATAGTTCCTGGCGGTACGTGAAGTATTTGAACCTTTGTTAAATAAACCAGTTACTTACCGTGAATTCGCTAGTGCCGAAGCAGCGGCTTCCAGGAACTGCCTGATACCCGGATCACATTAATGCGAACTCATGCCTGCAACACGGCGGACCGGTCAACACCGCCAAAGCGGCGCAACTAGTGGTAATTCGTTATTCGATAATCGGTATCGGTCGGGACGCTCTCACGATGCAGCCCGGCCCAACCCCAGGTCGTGGCGGCGCTTGCTAAGGCGCAAACTGCCGCACGATAAGGATCGCCAGTTTTCAGCTGCGGGCCTCAAACCTTCGACTGCAGCCGCTCTATCGTGGGCATGCCCAAACCGTTCCGTAGGCCGGTAGTCGGCCCAGGTTCCGGCGGCCATGTGGCGTATTACGGAATTGGTGCGCGCCAGCCACGATCGACCTGCCACCAGATCAAGGGCGGATACGGACCCGCGCTTGATGCGGCGCCGCGCAACGAGCCAGTCCGTCGTGCAGGTTGCTCGGTTTTGTGCTTGCAGCCGTCCGGGACCTGCCCTAACCGCGCAAGGCGCAGTGGTTTGCGCCGCCACTTCGGTTTGACGCTGGATCGAACGCGGCAACGCAATTCAGGAGCAGCACTTCCGCGCGGAAAAATCGCGCAGGCAGTAAACAATGGGCGCCCGGCCCCGTTAGCTTGTTCCGGGCGTAAGGGCGTGGGCCGCAGCGTCGCGCGCATCACATCAAGGGGTTTGCGACGCCGGCACAACAGGCAGACTGGCCTCAGCGGGCATCCGCCAGGCGGGCGGATTGGCCAGAAAGGATGAACTTCAGTTGATTTGCCAAGGCGCGCTGGCCGACCCGCCGCCGGCTCTTATCGCGCACATCCCGGTAACGGGTCTATCCGTGTTGCCGGTACCGGCAGGGTCGTGCCGGCTGCGTCCCCGGCGCAACATGCTCCGTCACTTTTGCCGCTTGGGCCGCGCGCGGCTTTTTGCGACCGGCTGTCGCTGCGCATCCGCCTGTTCCAGCCACAGCAAGGTTTCGACCTGGCACATGAAACGGCCCAGATAATCCGGCGCGATCTCACGCATCAGTGCGAGCGAGCGCAGCACCAGGCTGTGCGAATTGATCGGGCCGGCGTTTTCGGGGGCCTGCTCCAGGGACTGCGCGACCAGCCGGTCCGCGCTTAGTTTTGACCAGGTGCTGCGGAAGCGGGCGACCGTTTTCAGGTCCGGGTGGCGCCCGGCGTCGCCGCCTGCGTGGGTTTCCGCAGCGTCCGGCGACTGGCGTGCAAGCTGGCGCAGCAGTTCGGTCAAGGCGGCGCAGCCGTCATACTTCTTTGGCCCGGCGGCAGCTCCTTGCGGCGTATCCGCATCACCGGCGCCATCGAGTGCCGTTTGTTGCCCGGCCGCATCCGGGCGCGATTCCGCGGCATTTGCGGTGCGCGCGCGCGCGGCGCTCAGCGCGTCGTGGTAGCGGGCACGGTAATCATGCAGCGCCTGGGACAAACGCTCGTCCAGATAGCGGCGCACCGCGCCGTCATGGGCGCGCGCGCGCGACGCCAGGGCCTCGATGAAGCGGAAGCGCACCGGGTCCAGGCGATCCGCATTCAGCTCTCGTAGCGCCGCGATCGCCGCTGCGGCCCCGCCCTGCCCGCCTGGTGGCGGCGGCGCGGATTGCAGGCCTGCGCCGGCATCGAGTTCATCCACGCGGCGCAGTCCCCGCGCCGGTTGCCCGCGGAACTGGCGCCATTTCGACGCGGCGGTTCTTCGAGCGGCCGGCGTCGTCGGCGTTGGAGGCGACCGGCTGTTGCGTGCCGAACGCGGCGGCGAACACTTGCGCGGAAGGCATGCCCTCTTCGATCAAGGCCCGCGTCACCGTCAAGGCGCGCTGCGCCGACAGTTCCCAGTTATCGGCGTAGCGCTGGTTGCCTTCCTGTATCGGCCGGTCGTCGGTAAATCCGCTCACCATGAGCAATTCGCCGCGCTCGCCCAGATACACGCGCAAAGGTGCCACCAGGCTTTTGAGCAGCAGGCGGCCTTCGGGCCGCAACTGGTCGGAATTCGACGCGAACAGCACGCTGCCACTAATGCCTATGCGCCCGTTGTCGAGCGTGACGCGGCCCGCGGCGAGTGGAACGGCCAGCGCCTTTTCCAGCGCCATGCGGCGCTGTTCTTCCTGCTGGCGCTTGTGGATTTCGGCTTGCAGCGTGGTAGCCAGTTCCAGCTGGGCAGCCAGCACGCCGACCAGGATAAGTACGAATGCGCCCATCAGGCCGGACATGAGGTCGCCAAATACCGCCCATACCGGCGCGTCGTGCGGGGCCGCGGCGTCGCTATCTTCCATTAGTTCACCGCAGCTGCCATCAGCGCCGGACTGTCTTTAATGTCGCGCAGGGCATCGACAATTTCCTTTTGCGACATGATGCTCAGATCGATCACTTCGCGCGCCTGCGCGACGTAATACGCCATTTGTTCGTCGCTGCGCAGCGCCGACCTTTCCATCGCCGCTTCCATGGTTTGCAGGCTTGCGATCAATGTCCGGTTGCCTTCATGGAACAGGCTGACGGCATGAGCGAATGCTTCGCTGAGGCTGGACACTTCCACGGCGCCGCCGGCAATTTGCGCGGCAAAGTTTTCGAGGCGGGCGGATTCCGCATCGACGCGCGCCGCGAATTCGCTGCCGGCCCGCGCCAGCGCGTCAGAGGACGATGCCACCAGCGTGTCGATGGCCGCACGCTGTTCGTCCGACGACTTATGGATGGCCGCCAGCAACAGGTGCAGCGCCTCCAGGATGCGGCTGCGCTCGACCAGCAATTCGTTGTCGCGCGCCACGCTGCTGCTTATTTCCTGGCGCAGTTGCGCGATCACTTCGGCCGCCGCGCGCGGCACTTCGGAAGCCGTATGCACGAGCCGCGCGATAGGCTGTTCCAGCGCCGCGCCCAGCGTGGTCAAATGCTCTGCCAGCGCGGCTTGCAGTTCGCCCAGGCGGTCTATGGCGGCGCGCCCGCGCAGGGCTTCCTGTTCCCGCAGCGCGGCGGCCTCGCTACGCCACGCGGCGAGCAGCGCGTCCATGCGCTCGGTCTGCTCGCGCCGGGTCTTGGCGTCGGCGGCATTGCGCGTGCGCATCCACTCGTCGGCCGCATCCGACAGGCGCGCCATGATTTCGCGCGCACTGGCGGTTTGGGCCAGTGCGTGTTCGCGCAGGTCGCGCGCGCTGTGGTCGAGCGCCGTACAGATTTCCTGCTGCCGTGCCAGCATGTGCGCGCCGGCCTGTTGCCAGGCTCCGGTCAGCGTGGCGGCGTTCGCATCGAGCGCGCACGTCCAGGCCTCGGCGCGCTGGCGATCGGCCGCCGCCTGGTCCGCCAGCAGGCGCTCGGCGGTTGCGCCCCAACGCGCGGCAAGCCCATCCAGCTGGCTTTGCGTCGTGGCGATCAGCTTTTCCTGCAGGCTTTGCGTTTCGCCGGCAATGGCGCGCATCGCGGCCTGCACGGCCGGCAAAATGCTGTCGCCGGCGGCACGTGCGCTGTCGCTCAGGCTTTCCTTGAGCGATTGTTCGACCGACGCGGCAAGCTGGACATAGGCCTGCCGGGCTTCGCCATGAAAGTTTTCCTGGTTGGCCAGCAGGCGTTCGCCCAACTGCTGGTCCATGCGCTCCATGCGCTGCATGAGCGCCTGCAGTTGGTCCACCACGTCCGGCAGGGCGCCGGCCTGCATTTGCAGGGCCTTGTAGGTTTCCTGGCGCTGGTGGGCGGCCGAAAAACCGCGCAGGCCGGCCGCAATGGCCGCATCCAGGCCTTGCGCGGCCTGCGTGCGCTCGCGCCGCGACAGTGCCGACATGAGGCCCAGCGCGGCCGACGCGGCAACGCCGGCCACCGAGGTGCCGAATGCCAGCCCCAATCCTTTGATCGGAACGGCCAGCGCCGAGCGCATGGCGGCCAGATCGGTCGTGCCTTCCAGCGCGAACACGGCACCGTTCAAGGTGACGACCATGCCCAGAAAGGTGCCCAGCATGCCCAGCATGACCAGCAGGCCGATCAGGTAGGGAGTGAGCGCCGGGCCCGGCAGGCCGGTCCGCTCGCCTTCGACGCGGGCGCGCACCGCGTGGCGCAGCGACGCATGCAGGCGCGCGAGCCAGTCGTTCAGGCAGGGCAGGTTCTCCGGTATGTCCGCGAGCGCGGCTGCGAGACTGGCGGTTGCGCGGCGAAACGCCAACAGTTCGAACGCGCCCAGTGCGTACACCGCCGCGATCGTTGCGGTCATGACCAGAGCCAGCGGGTTGGAACCGACGTAAGCGGCGCCGGCCCAAATCACTGCCGCCGCCCCCAGCCCAAAGCTCGCAAAAAAACCGTATTTACTCATTATTGCCGTGCTGCCTCGTTGCGCAGTGCGTCCATCAATCCCAATACCGGCTGCAGGCGCAGGTCCAGTTCCGCGAGCAGCGCGCGTTGCAGTTCGTCGCGGAACCGGGCCTCTGCTATGGCGGGCTGCGGGCACGCATCGGGCCTGTCCGGCCGGTCGCCGCCGCCGGCTGCTTGTGCTTGCGCCGCGCGCAATTGCTCGTAGCGTTTTTCGAGCATGGCCGGCAGCGTGGCGAGCAGGTTGCGCTCGCGCACCCACAGCACCTTGTCCAGCGCCGCATCCAGCGCCGCAAGACGCTGCATTCCCGGCCCGGCGCGCGCCAGGGTGGCGCGCAGCGACTCGCGCAAGGGCCGCAACGCACCATCCATTTCGCGCTGCAAGGCCTGATGGATACGCAACAACGCCGCGGACCCGCCAGCAGCAAGATCGCCTTTGACATGCGCTGCCTTGGCCGCATCGCGACCCGCGCCGCCGCCCGACGTGCAACTGCGGACGATCGAATTCACCAGCGTGCTTCGAATTTGCTCGCAGTCCGCCTCGGCCGCGGCAAGCGCACCGGCCAGTTCGCCGCGCGGCATGGGCGCGGCCGCGCCCGCGGGCGGGCCCAACGCCGCCAGCAGCGTGATCGCATCCGTGAAATCGACCCACTCGCCCAGCCGTTCCGCAAAGCTTTGTCTGGATTCGGGAAGGTCCGCGATGGACAGGCCGGCAAGAAAACGCAGAAGGTTCGAACTGTTGAAATTGGGTCGCGGTGAAGCGCGCGTCATACCGGT
>JAEUNN010000333.1 GCA_016791085.1 Rhodocyclaceae bacterium
GGCCAATTCGGCTACCAGACGGGATGCCGCGCCGGCGGCGTGGCTGGCCGCGGCATCCGCCTGCGCCTGCTGCAGCAAGGTTTCGGCGCGGGAAATCAGGAACAGCAGACGCACCCTATCCACCGGCGAACAGGCGCCGCGCGCCGCCACGCCTGTGCCTATCGCGCGCGCCTGGCCCAGGGCCTCGGTGAGCGCGGGCAGGCGCCGCGCAAAATTGCCCACCTGCGGCAGGCTGCCCATGCGGGTGAGGCCGATGCGCGTTTCCCCCACCGCGTCCAGCGACAGCAGGATGCGCGCGATGATGGCCGTGTGGCGCGCAATGCTTTCATCCACGCCGAGCCCGCCCAGGCCGTGCAGCAGTTCCTGCCAGCGATGGCGCAGCAGGCGGAAGTCCTGCAGCGTCATGCAGGGCACGGCGCAGGAATTTTCGGGCACCAGCGCCAGGGCGATGGCGGCAAACAGTCGCTCGATTTCACGCCGCCGCTCTTCCATGCGCGGGCCAAAGCTCGCGTCCCCGGCCAGCCAGCCGCTGGCCATGCCGCGATGCTGCTGCAGCGCGGCCAATAGTTTGAGCATGGGGCGGCAAATGGCCAGCGCATCAGCGGGCCGGCAGGCGGCGGCGCCGCGCAGCCTGAAATGGCGGCGCAGCCAGAAAGCCGCGGCAAGCGCCGTCGCGGCCAGCCCGGAAGTCAGAAATTCTATGGGCGCAGCCATGGCGGTTTCACTCGAAGCGGCAGGCGGCCAGTGTGTCGCGCAGTTGCCCGGCAAGCTGCGACAAATGCCGCGCCAGATCGCTGCTGTCCCGCGCCAGGCGGTCGTTGCGCTCGGCCAGTTCGGCCACCTTGTCCACGTTGGAAGAAATGCGCTCGCTGGCGGCGGTCTGTTCCGCCACCGCGTTGGCGATGGATTGCGCCAGTTCGCCGCTTTTCTGGCTTTTCACGTTCATTTCCTTCAAGGCCTGCACGCTAGCCGCGGCGTCCTGCACATTGGCCGAAACGTCGTCGCGCATACCCGCCATGGACTGTTCCATGGCCGCCACGTCGGACCGGATACGCAGCACCACGCGGTCGATTTCCTTGGTGGCCGAGGAAGTGCGGTCGGCCAGCTTGCGCACCTCGTCCGCCACCACGGCGAAGCCCTGCCCATGCACGCCGGCGCGCGCCGCCTCGATGGCCGCGTTCAGGGACAGCAAATTGGTCTGCGCGGCGATGCCGGCGATCAATTCCGAAATGTGGCCGATGGCACTGGATTCCGCCTCCAACTGCTGCGCCATGCTGGCCGAGCCCTTGGCGGTGTCCGCCAGCGTCTCCAGCGCCTTGGCCAGACCTTCGACCAGCACCACGTTTTCCGCCGCCACACGGCCGGTATCCGCGGCCACACCGGCCGCGCTGCGGGAAAAATCGCTGGCGCTCTGCGAGCTCACCACGAAATCTTCTATCGAGCGGGCCGCCGAACACGTCACGTCGCGCTGCTGGCGCACGCTGTGCACGCCGGCCTGGGCGTTGCCGCTGCTTTCATTGGCCACGCTGGCCACTTCGTGCGCCAAGCGCGACATGTGGGCCAGCACCGCGCCCATGGAGCGCGCCATGGCATTGCAGCGCTCGGTCAGCGGGCGCGCCGCGGCCAGCGCCGGCTCGGCCATCCTGGCGCCGTAATCCTTCCCCTCGATGCGACGCACAAATCGGCCCAGCTCCGCGAACCAGGCATCCAGCACAAAGCCCGAGCGCGCCACCCACAGCAGCGCGCCCAATCCGGCGAAAAATGCTATCCAGCCTTCGGCGTGGCCCAGCAACGCCGCCGTCAATCCCGCCCCCGCAGCGAACGCCGACGCGCCATTGGCAAGCAACAGCGCACGACAGAGGGACGGTTGGTCACCAGGCGGCGGCAACGCGGACGATGCCTGAGGTGGAGCGGCGTTGGACATGGCGGTACCCGGGAAATGTTCGACAAAAACATTACTGCACCGCAGCAATAGCGGCAGGGTAGGCGCGGACTTTAGGGGTAGTGGAAGTTGGGCGGGCGCGGGCGCCGGCGCGGGGCGGATTGGGAACAACGAAATAGCGTGTCTGGGGTTCGCGTCTCCGGGCGGGGATCGCCCTTGACAGCGCTGCCGACTCAAGTTGCGACGGCACCGGCAACCTCGCAGCCAAGCAAAAACAGCGCAAAAAAAGGGACAGACCGAATCCTGTCAAGTTGAGCGCAGGCAAAACGCTGCTGATCCAAAATCCGCGTTAAAAATAGGATCGACTGTGTCGCTGTGCGGCCACCTGGGAAAAGCGCGCGCGTCGATACGCCCTGACTTGACGGAACTATTCCTGGGGGTGCGGGCGTCCCGCCCGCATGAAGCGCCCGGCAAAAACGGCCGGCGGGCGGGACGCCCGCCCCCCCAGGCGGCACGGATAGTGTGCGATCCAGGTGTTTCAGCGGGCTGGAGGCGTTTGGGACGGCAGAGTGGAAGTGCAAGTCCCACGCTCATGCTGGCGCAAACCGGATATCCAGCGACAGGCGGCAGCGCGTGGCGTACAGCATTCGTAGGGCGGATGAGCCGAAGGCGTAATCCGCCGTAGGGTGGCGCCCGGAGGTCGCATGCGGCGGAATGCGCCTGCGGCTTTTCCGCCCTACGGGTCTGTGCCTGTCGAAGCGTGGAAGGACTTGCCGGCAGCGGGTGTGCCGTCCTCGTACCAAATTTGTGGCTGATATCTGCGCCTGAGCATACTTGCTAATCAGGTCGTAGCTTTTAGGTGGGCCTGCGAACGCCAACATTCGGTCTGGACATCGGCAAGGCGGTAATGGACAGGCCGCCCCGCGAGCACGGTTCAACGCGGGCGAGACGCCCGCGCCCCCAGGCGGCACGGATGGTGTGCGATCCAGGTGTTTCAGCGGGCTGGAGGCGATCGAGACGGCAGAGCGCGAGCGCACGTCCCACGCTCACCCAGCCGCAAACCGCAAATCCAGCGACAGGCGGCAGCGCGTGGCGTACAGGTTGGGGCAGGCGCGGTGCAGGGTGTGGGCGTGCACGAGCAATATGTCGCCGGGGCGCAGGGCGGCGGCGG
>JAEUNN010000341.1 GCA_016791085.1 Rhodocyclaceae bacterium
CCATACGCGAAAACGGGCGCATCGTCGGTTACATGTCGGTGCGCACGCGCCCCGCGCGCGAAGCCGTGGCGGCGGCCGAGGCCGCCTATGCGCTGTTCCGCGACGGCAAGGCCAAAGGTCTGCAAATCCGCGACGGCAAGGTCGTCAAGGCGGGCGCCGGGCAGTTGGTTCGCACGCTGCGTCTGCACACCCTGCGCGGCAAGCTGTACGCCACGCTGGGTGCGCTGGGCATCGTGGCCGGCGTGGTGGCCGGGATAGGGCAATACGGCATGCAGCAGGCGGCCGGTGACGTGACGGCGCTGGTCGATGGCGGCGTCACCCCGCTGGAACGCCTCAAGGCGGTGTCCGACATGTATGCCGTGAATATCGTCGATACCGCCCACAAGACGCGCGATGGCGCGGTAACGTTCGAAGCCGCCATCGCCAATGTCGACGGGGCGCAGAAAATCACCGCGAAAAAGTGGGCCGAATACATGGCCGGCAATCATGACGGCCACGAACGCAAGGCGGCCGAAGAAGCGCAACGGCTCATGGCGGGCGCAAACGCTTCGGTTGCGCAGCTGCGCAAACTGCTGGAAGCGCACGACCGCGACGGCCTGCGCGACTACGCCGCAAAAGACATGTATCCGGCCATCGATCCGCTGACCGGCAAGCTGAGCGACATCGTCGACCTCAAGCTCAAGCAGAGCGGCGAAGCCAGTGCGGCCGCACTGGCACGCGAAGCGCGCCTGTCCGGCACTTCGCTGGCGGTGCTGGCGGGCGGTGCGGTGATACTGCTGCTGCTGTCGGCGCTATTGGTACGTCGCTTGATGCGTCCGATAGAACTCGGTACGGAGTTCATCAACGCCATCGCCGAAGGGCGCATGGACAAAAATCTCACCGACTACGCGCGTGACGAAATGGCCGGCATCATGGATGCCGCCCGCTCCATGCAGACCAAGGTGGGCTACGACATTGCCGAATCGCGCCGGATTGCCGAAGAAGCCATGCGCGTGAAGGCCGGACTCGACAAGTGCTCGACCAATGTCATGCTGGCCGACGCCGACTGCAACATCATCTATGCCAACGAGTCGCTCGTGGCAATGCTGGCGGCCAAAGAGGCCGACATTCAGCGTGTCATTCCGGCCTTCGGCGTGCAGACGATGCTGGGTTCGAATATCGACCAGTTCCATAAAAATCCTGCGCATCAGCGCTCCCTGATCGCCGGCCTGAAAGCGCCGCACCGAGCGGAAATCCGGGTCGGCGCCCACACCTTCCGGCTCACCGTGGTGCCGGTCATGGACGACGTCGGGCGCCGCGTCGGCACCGTCGTGGAATGGCTGGACCGCACCGCCGAAATTGCCATCGAAAACGAATTGTCCGGTCTCATGGGCGCTGCCGCGCAAGGCGATTTTTCACGCCGCCTGGAACTGGCCGACAAGCAAGGATTCATGCGCACCCAGGCGGAAGGCATCAACCGGCTGGTGGACGTGGTATCGAGCGGCCTGCAGGACGTGGGGCGGGTACTCAACGCGATTGCGCGCGGGGTGCTGTCGGAAAAGATCGAAGCCGAATATGCCGGCACCTTCGGGCAACTCAAGAGCGATGCCAACACCACGGTAGAGCGGCTGCGCGAAGTGGTGGGGCGCATCAAGGATTCCACCGAAGCCATCAATACGGCGGCCAAGGAAATCGCGGCCGGCAACACCGACCTGTCGTCGCGCACGGAAGAACAGGCGTCCAGCCTGCAGGAAACCGCAAGTTCGATGGAAGAACTCAATGCCACGGTGCGGCAGAACGCCGACAACGCGCGCTCGGCCAACGAACTGGCGCAAACCAGCAA
>JAEUNN010000345.1 GCA_016791085.1 Rhodocyclaceae bacterium
TCATTCCCAACGCCACCTATCGCCGAGACCAGCCCATGCCGAACGACAGCGGCAAGCCCGCCGAGGGCACCGACAAGGACGCGCCCCTGCGCGAAGACATACGCCTGCTGGGCCGCGTGCTCGGCGACACCGTGCGCACCCAGGCCGGCGAACAAATGTTCGACATGGTCGAGCGCATACGCCAGAACGCGCTAAGTTTCCGCCGCGACGCCAACGAACAGGCGCGGCGCGCGCTGGAAGCCATACTGGACGGCCTGTCGCGCGACGAAGCCATCGTCGTGGTGCGCGCCTTCAGCTATTTTTCGCACCTCGCCAACATCGCCGAGGACCAGCACCACACGCGCCGCTCGCGCGAACACGCCATCAAGGGCTCGGCACCGCGCGCGGGCAGCCTGTCGTATGCGCTGGACCGCGCCCAGCAGGCCGGCCTCGACGCGTTTGCGCTGCGCAGCTTTTTCGACAATGCGCACATAGGCGCCATCCTGACCGCGCATCCCACCGAAGTGCAGCGCAAAAGCATCCTGGATTGCGAATTCAAGATTGCCGCGCTGCTGCAACAGCGCGCGCGCATGCAACTGACTCCGGACGAACAGGACGCCGCCGAAGAACAACTGCGCGCCGCCGTCATGCTGCTGTGGCAGACGCGCATGTTGCGCATGGCGCGCCTGTCGGTGCTGGACGAAGTTGCCAACGGGCTGTCGTATTTCAACGCCACCTTCCTGCAGGAACTGCCGGCGTTGCATAACCGGCTCGAAGACGAACTGGCGCGCCGCTATGGCGAAAGGAAGCGTGCCGAACTGAAGCCTTTCCTGCGCATAGGTTCATGGATAGGCGGTGACCGCGACGGCAACCCCTTCGTGACGGCGGACGTGCTGCGCGCCACCACGCGCATGCAATCGGCGCGGGTCATGGAGTTCTATTTCGACGAACTGCACAAACTGGGCGGAGAAATGTCGCCCACCACGCGGCTCGTGACGGTAAGCCGCAGCGTACTGGCGATGGCCGAAAGCTCGCCGGACCACTCTTCGCACCGCGAGGACGAACCTTACCGCCGCGCCGTGTCGCTCATTTACGCGCGGCTCGCGGCCACCGCGCGCGAACTGGACCAGTACGAAGCGCTGCGCCACGAAGCCGGCGCCGCGCCGCGCTATGCAAGCGCCGCGGAATTCAAGACCGACCTCGACAGCCTGCACGAATCGCTACTTGCCAATGGCGGCGAATTGCTCGCACGCGGGCGGCTGCGGTCCTTGCGGCGTGCCGTGGAACTATTCGGCTTTCACCTGGCGTCGGTGGACCTGCGCCAGAATTCCGACGTGCACGAACGCATGGTGGCGGAACTATTGCGCGCCGGCCGCCCCGGTACGCGCTATGCGGATCTCGACGAAGAAGCGCGCATCAAATTGCTGCTGGAAGAAATCGCCGGCGCGCGCCCGCTGTATTCGCCCTATGTCGATTATTCCGAAGAAACCCGCGGCGAACTCGAAATTCTGCGCGCCTGCGCGCAAATCCAGGAGCGCCTGGGCGCCGCCGCGGTGCCCAACTACATCATTTCCAAAACCGACGGCGTATCGGACCTGCTGGAAGTTGCGCTGCTGCTCAAGGAATTCGGCCTGTTGCGGCCGCTGCAGGAAAAGCTCGCGGTCAACATCATCCCGCTGTTCGAAACCATACCGGATTTGCGCAATGCCCCGGCCGTCATGGACCGCCTGTTCGGCCTGCCCGGTTACCGGCGCCTGCTCGCCTCGCGCGGCCACGTGCAGGAAGTCATGCTGGGCTATTCCGACAGCAACAAGGACGGCGGCTTCCTGACCTCGGGCTGGGAGCTGTACAAGGCGCAGGTCGCGCTGGTCGAAGTATTCCGCCGCCACGGCGTGAAGCCGCGCCTGTTCCACGGCCGCGGCGGCAGCGTGGGACGCGGCGGCGGCCCCAGCTACCAGGCCATCCTGGCCCAGCCCGGCGGCGCCGTGCAAGGCCAGATACGCATTACCGAACAGGGCGAAGTCATCGCGTCGAAATACGCCAACCCGGAAGTCGGCCGCCGCAATCTCGAAACCCTGGCCGCGGCCACGCTGGAAGCCACGCTGTTGCCGCATGAATCCGGCCCGCCGCCGGCGGAATATCTGGCAAGCATGGAAGCACTGTCCTGCGTGGCCTATGCGGCTTACCGCGCGCTGGTATACGAAACACCCGGCTTCGAGCGCTATTTCTGGGAATCCACGGTAATCGGCGAAATCGCCGAACTGAACATAGGTTCGCGCCCGGCCTCGCGCAAAAAAAGCACGGCGATCACCGATTTGCGCGCCATACCCTGGGTATTTTCGTGGGCCCAATGCCGCATCATGCTGCCCGGCTGGTACGGCTTCGGCAGCGCCGTGCGCGCCTATCTGGCCGACCATCCGGACGGCCTGGACGTGCTGCAGGCCATGCACAGGAACTGGCCGTTTTTCGCCACCCTGGTGTCCAACATGGACATGGTGTTCGCCAAAACCGACCTCGCGATCGCCTCGCGCTATGCCGAACTGGTGTCCGACGTGGCGCTGCGCAACGAAATTTTCGGGCGCATCAAGGACGAATGGCAATCCACGCTGGACGCGCTGTATGCCATCACCGGCAAGCAGGAACTGCTGTCCGACAATCCGCTGCTGGCGCGCTCGATCCGCAACCGCTTCCCGTATCTGGACCCGCTCAACCACATCCAGGTCGAACTGATGCGCCGCTATCGCGCCGGCGACCACCAGGAGCGCACCAAGCGCGCCATACATCTGACCATCAATGGCGTGGCGGCGGGCTTGCGCAACAGCGGATAGGCGCCCAGCCCTAACTCCCCGCCGCGCGGCGCGCCGGGCCCCAATCCCGGCTGCGCCGGAATGTCGAAGCTGAGCGGCCCGGCCGCGCCAGTTGCCGCGCCCCCACGGCCTGCCCGCCGACCGGCCCGGGTGCCGCCGGGCGGATCGCGCCGCCCATGCCGGCGCCCATGCCGGGCCAGCCGCGCCATCCGTCTGCCAAACCGCCGCAGCGCGCCATTCCGACTAAAGCCGGTGCCGCAACAGCCGTAATAGCGCGCGACGGCTAGCAACGAAGGGCTCCATGCGGCACGGTCCGCCGGCCCGCTGCGATGACGCCGTCAAGGCACCGGGAAGCGGCATGCACGCTGCCCGGCCGGCACGTCCAACCCTGCACGAAACACCGCAATCATGCTCAATCGATTTTCGGTAAAAACCCGCCTGATGGCGCTCATGGTCGCCATCCTTGGAATGATCGCGGTCGGCACGCTGATCGGCCTGGGCGGCATGCGTGCTGCCAATAACGGCATGCACGTCATTTACGCCGAAAAGCTCGAACCGGCCACCATGGCCGGCCGCGTGCTGCGGCTCATGAACGAAAACCGCGCGCAGGTCATGCTGGCGCTGCAGCACAACCCGGAAAACCCGTTTTCCAAACTGCACGACCACGCGGTCGACAAGCACCTCGAAGCGATCGCCAAAAATCGCGACGAAATCACGGCCATCGTCGACGTCTTTTCCAAACGCGAACTGAGCGCCGACGAGCGCCACCTGCTCGAACAGTACGCGGCCGCCCGCGCGCACTATGTCAAGGACGGACTTGCGGTGGCGGTCGCCCACATCCGGGCGAACGACTATATGGCCGCCACGCGCACGCTGCTGGATGTGATCAATCCGGCTTATGCCGACGCGTCGGCCAAGGCCGAAACCCTGCTGGCGTTCTACGTGGATAGCGCGAAAACCGAAAACACCACGCTGGAAACCGCCTACCGCTGGATATTCGGCGCGGGACTGAGCCTGGGTCTGGTGGCAATGGTGGTGGTACTGGTGGCCAGTATTTCCATCGCACACAGCATCACGCGCCCGCTCGACCGTGCCGTGCAGGTCGCCGACGCGATCGCCGCCGATCGCCTGGACAACCGCATCGACGTGGACGGCCGCGACGAACTGGCCGCGCTGCTTACCGCGCTCGCGCGCATGCAGACCAGTCTTAACGAGCGCATAGGTGCCGAGCGGGAACTGGCGCGCGAATCGCTGCGCATACGCAACGCGCTGGACAAATGTTCCACCAACGTCATGCTGGCCGACACGGATGGGCGCATCCTCTATCTGAACGAGGCGCTAGCCGCCACGCTGCGCGCGGCCCAGACCGACATCCGCAAGGATCTGCCGGGTTTCGACGCTGCCACTCTGGTGGGGCGCAACTTTGACGACTTCCACCGCAACCCGGCGCACCAGCGCAATTTACTTGCCGGACTGAGCGGTTCGCACCGGGCGGAAATTCATGTGGGTGGGCGCGATTTCCGGCTTACCGCCAATCCGGTCATGGACGCCGGCGGCGTGCGCATAGGCACGGTGCTGGAATGGCTGGACCGCACGCAGGAAGTGGCTATCGAAAACGAACTGGCGGACGTGCTCACGGCCGCCACGCGCGGCGACTTTTCGCGCCGCCTGACGCTCGACGGCAAACAGGGCTTTTTCCGCGAAGTGGCTTGCGGCCTCAACGAACTCACGGAACTTGTGGCGCGCGGCCTGCGCGAGGTGGCGGGCGTGCTGAATGCAATCGCGCGCGGCGAACTGAACGAGCACGTGAAGGGCGAATACGGCGGCACTTTCGGGCAATTGAAGAACGACACCAATGCCACCGTGGACCGGCTGCGCGACGTGGTCGGCCAGATCCAGGAAGCCAGCGAGGCGATCAATACCGCCGCGTCGGAAATTGCCGCGGGCAACCGCGATCTTTCCGCGCGCACCGAAGAACAGGCCAGTTCGCTGCAGGAAACCGCCAGTTCCATGGAAGAACTTAACACCACGGTACGGCAGAACGCGGAAAACGCCCAGCGCGCGAACACGCTCGCTGCCAGCAGCAACGACGCGGCACGGCGCGGCGGTGAAACCGTGCATGGCGTGGTGGCGACCATGGGCGAAATCCAGCGCTCCGCGCAGAAAATCGCCGACATCATAGGCGTGATCGACTCGATCGCCTTCCAGACCAATATCCTTGCCTTGAACGCCGCGGTCGAGGCCGCGCGCGCCGGCGAACAGGGCCGCGGCTTCGCCGTGGTGGCTTCGGAAGTGCGCGCGCTGGCGCAGCGCAGCGCGCAGGCCGCCAAAGAAATCAAGGGACTGATCGCCGCCTCCGTGGACAGCGTGAATAGCGGCGCCAAACTGGTGGGCCAGGCCGGCAAAACCATAGAAGAAGTGGTCGCCAGTTTCGGCGCGGTGGCGGAACTGGTCACCGACATTAGCGGCGCGAGCCGCGAACAAAGTTCCGGCATAGAACAGGTGACGGCGGCCGTCAATTCCATGGATGAAGTCACCCAGCAAAATGCCGCACTGGTCGAACAGGCCGCCGCCGCCGCGGAATCGCTGGAAGAACAGGCGCAAACCCTGTCGCGCGTGGTGGCCATGTTCCGTATCGACCGCGGCACCGGCAATGCCGCGCTTGCCGGCCAGCCGCGCGCCGCAGTCGCGCTGCCACGCACGGCTGCGGCGGCTGCCGTGAAAGCGCCGCTCAAAGCTGGCGCCTCAGCCCCGGCCAGCGAGGAGTGGGAAGAGTTCTGATCGGCCGCGGCTGCGCGCGCGCGCCGCGCTCAAACCTGCATTCCGCAGTTGGACGCCTGCGAGGGTGCGGCCGACGCCTGGTCCGGCCAGGCGCCCCGGCCCGCTTGGGGCGGTGCTCCACATCCCGGCCACGAAATGCGCGCCCGGCCGCCGCCGGCGCACCGCTTGCGGCCTGGCGGCTGCCGTTCAGCCGGCTTCCACGATGACGCAGCCCTCGCCATCGCGCAGGCGCAAATCCACGTCCACGAAACGCCTGACCACCTCGATATTGGTTTGCAGGTGCGAGGAGCAGAGCGCACTCGTGTATCGCCCCCGGCCGGCCAGCGCGAGCGGAATCACGAGCTGATCGGCAAGGTGCTCCGCCACGGCCGCGCGCGAACGTTCGTAGGTCTGCACGTGTTTCAGCAGCCGCGCCGCGACGGTTTCCGAAGGCAGGCCGCGCGCGCCGAAACTCGTGAATAGTTCGGTGCAGTGCGCATGGCGCAGTTCCAGCATGAGTGCATTGCCCGGCCCTTCACCGGCCGGCAATTGGCGTATTTCCTGTTGCGCCTGCGGCTTGCGGCGCGCCACCGCGTCCAGTTCGCGGCGCGCGATTTCGCCTGGAATGCCGGCCACCACGGCAATCGCGGTGGTCCCCAGCAGTGCGCCGCGCTCCATGAGGCAAAGCGGCTGCAAAGCGCCTTGCGGGCGCACGCGCGCCAGCACGGCGCCGCCGCCGGCCGGATAAAAGCCGTGGCGCTGCAATTCCACGTCCATGTCCACCCCCATGGTGCGCAACAGCGGCAACCAGGCGCGCAGCAAAAAATCCACCGGCGGCGCCGCGGGGTTGTGCGTGCCGCCGCTCACCAGCAAGCTGGCCGGCGCGTCGGCGAACCACAGCGCGGGCAACAGGGTTTGCAGCACCAGCGTGCATGAACCGGCGGTCCCGATGGCAAAGCGGTAATCCCCGCCGCGAATTTTGCCGGGTACGAATTGCAGCGTTTGCGAACCGGGGTGAGCGCCGTCTACCGTCGCGCCGCTTATTGCGGCGGCCGCCTGCACGGCCGTGAGATGCTGGCGCAACAGGCCGGGTTTGGGCCGGCGCGCGCGTATGCGCTCGATACGAAACGGCCGGCCCGTAATCATGGACAGCGTCAGCGCGCTGCGCAGGATTTGGCCGCCGCCCTCGCCTTGCGAACCATCCAGATCCAGCGCCTTGTTTGCAGTTTTTTCCACTTTGCGTCCCGTTCCGCCCCGCGCTCAGCCTTTCACACAAACCACCTGGCGCAAGGTATGCACGATTTCCACCAGTTCCCGCTGCGCCCGCATGACCGCGTCTATGTCCTTGTACGCCATGGGGATTTCGTCTATCACCGCGGCGTCCTTGCGGCACTCGACGTGGGCGGTCGCGCGCACCTGGTCCTCCACGCTGAAACGGCGCTTGGCGGCATTGCGGCTCATGCTGCGGCCGGCGCCGTGGCTGCAGGAACAGAACGATTCGGCGTTGCCCAGCCCGCGCACGATAAAGCTTTTCGCGCCCATCGAGCCCGGAATGATGCCCAGTTCGCCGCGCCGCGCCGATACCGCGCCCTTGCGCGTGACCAGCAGTTCGGTGCCGAAATGGGTTTCGCGCTGCACGTAGTTGTGATGGCAATTCACGGCTTCGACAGCGGCCGTGAAGGGCTTGGTGATCACACTGCGCGTTGCCGCGACCACCGCCTGCATCATGAGCTGGCGGTTCGTGCGCGCATAGTCCTGCGCCCAGCCGACGGCTTCCACATAGTCGTCGAAATGCGCGCTGCCTTCGCGGAAATACGCCAGATCGCGGTCCGGCAGGTTGGCGATGTGCTCGCGCATGTCGTCCTGCGCCAGCGTGATGAACAGGCTGCCTATGGCATTGCCGACGCCGCGAGAACCCGAGTGCAGCATGAACCACACGCGCTCGGCCTGGTCCAGACACACTTCTATGAAGTGGTTGCCGGTGCCCAGGGTGCCCAGGTGCTGGCGGTTGTTGGTGTTCTTGAGGCGCGGGTATTTTTCCGTGATGCGCGCGAAACCCGGCAGCAACTCGGCCCAGGCCGCATCCACGGCAGCCGGCGGATTTTCCCAGGCGCCCACGTCGCGCCCCTTGCGCGGCGGCGTACGGCCGCAGGGCACGGCGCGCTCGATGGCGGCGCGCAGCGCGTGCAGGCTGTCGGGCAGGTCGGCCGCCGTGAGCGAACTGCACGCGGCCATCATGCCGCAGCCTATATCCACGCCCACCGCGGCCGGAATGATGGCGCCGCGCGTGGGGATCACGCTGCCTATGGTGGAGCCCTTGCCCAGATGCACGTCCGGCATCACGGCGATGTGGCTGTGGATGAACGGCATGCGCGCGGTATTCATGAGTTGCGCGCGCGCCTCGTCCTCGACCGGCACACCGGCGGTCCACATTTTGATGGGTTTGCCGTGTTCGACTTCGAGTATCTGATAGTCCATGTCCTGGGCTCCGTTTCAGTCCTGAGCGGCAAGCCGCGCCGCTTTGCGCAGCTTGCCTTCGATCTGTGCGCGCCGTGCGCAAGCCACGCGCCGGCGTTCGGCCGCGCGGCAGGCCGCACAGCGGCGCGCGCTGGTAAATATGCCGCCCTTGGCGACTTCGTACCACCAGCGCTGGCGTTCGGCGGTCCACAGGCAGTCGGCACCGCAATCCTTGCAGCGGAATGCGACATCCTCGTACCAGCCGCGGCGCGCATAGGCCGGCAGGTCATAACTGTTGTCGGGTGCGAGCCGTTCCACGCATACCGCCACGCGGCCGGCTCCGGGCCTTGCCGGCACGGCTTGCGGCGGCGCCAGGTCGAGCGCGCGCTTGGCCGCGCGGCGCCGGCGTGCGGCGCGCAATTCGTCGCGCCGCTGTTTTCCGCTTTTGCAGGTTTTCATGGTTTTGCCTCCAGCCGCTTGCATTTCAATTCAGGAAGTAACACCGCGGCGCCCTTGCGCGCGGCTAGGGTGCGATCCGCACCAGCCCGTTCAACACCTGGTCCAGGCCGCCGAATACCGAAATGCGGTCTATGCGCTCGGCGAGTTTTTCCAAGGTTTCCAGCTCTTTGAGCCGCAGCGCGGTGGGGTTGTCCTCCATCACCTTGGCGGTATTGAGCAGCGAGCGCGTGGCCGCGGTTTCTTCGCGCCGTCGCACCACATTGGCCTGGGCCGCCTTTTCGGCTTCCACCACTTGAGCCAGGATGGTTTTCATTTCCCCGGGCAGCACGATGTCCTTGACGCCGGCGCTCGCCACTTCCAGCCCGTAAGCGTCGAATTTGCGGCGCACGTGAGCGCTCACGACTTCGTCGATGAGCTGCTTGTTTTCCAGCAGTTCGTCGAGGTTACGCGTTCCGACCGCGGCACGCAGACCGAATTGCAGCTCGCGGTACAGGTGCTCGGGCGGCTTGGCGAGCTTGTCGAACGCGCCCAGCACGTCCGTATAGCGCCAGGTGGCCGCGAAATTCACGCGCAGGCCCACCTTGTCGCGGGTAAGTATTTCCTGTCCGCTCACTTCCATGGTTTGCAGCCGCAGGTCCACGAGTTCCACCTGCACCTCGCGGTTGTAGCGCCAGAAGCCCGCCGCACCGGGCGCGAGCAAACCTTCCACCCGTCCATCCACGCGCAGCACGCCGGCGTGGTAGGCCGGCACCTGCACCAGCAACAGGCCGTTCACGCCGGCCACGGCACGGCCGCGCAGCGCGGGCTGCAACAGGTGCGCCGTAAGCGCCGCCGGCAAGGCGGCGCCGGCGCGTAAATCCACGCGCTGCAGGCGATGGCGCAGCAAACCTTTCCAGAACACGCGGCGCGAACCCGGCGGCAGCACTTCCACCAGCACCTCGTTTTCGTAGCGCAGCGCGGCTTCGTCTTCACCGATATCCATGCACTCGAATTCGGCCGCCGCGGTTTCGGCGTCGTGCTGCAGCAGGTAGTCCACGGTGCTCAGTTCGGTCATGGGCGCATCGAGTTTCCAGACCACCAGCGACAGGCGGTTCATGGGATCGAAAAAGTGATGCCGTCCGGCACCCAGGATGCGTTCGAAATCGCCATCGCGCAGGAGGGCGCCGCGTTCGTTCTTTTTCACTACAAAGCGTTTCAACATGTTCATCATCCTTTTCCTTGTTGCCGGCGGGCGCCGGTCCGGCGCGCTTCGCGGGCGGCGCGGGCGGGGAGGTGGGCAGGCGCAGCGGCTTGGGCCCGCGCCGCCCGGCCGCGCTATCGCGCAGCGCCTGGCGCCGGCCTTCCACCGCCGCGCCCGCCACCCTGCCGCCGACGCGGACCGGGTTGCGGGCCGGACCGGCGGCGGGTGCTTGCGCATGCCGCAGCCGGCGGGTACTGCTGGACTAGGGTCCTTGCGGACCGCATGGAGCGGGAGTCGAACCCGCGACCGGCCGTTTTCACGGCTGCTCTACCCGACTGAGCTATCCAGTGGCGGGCGTGCCGGGAATCGAACCCGGTAGACCCCGACGGTCACGCCCCAACGATCACGATTGCCACGGCGGCATGCGCGGACACGACAGACCGGGATCCGGTTTCCGCGCACCGGCGGGGTTGCAGAGCCCCGGCCCGTGGGCATTTGCGGCAATGCCGCGATCGCTGTGAATCTAGCGAAGTCCGTGCCAGCGTGGCGCGGCCTACGCCAGGCAAGCGCAAATCATTGATACAGCTGATGTTTAGTGAAATGCCAGGGATTACGGCCGCGATGCTGCAGGGAGAATTTGCTAGAATTTGATCGCGTACTTTATCCATTGATATAAAGCCATGAAATCCACGGTCGCGATCGGTTTTCTCGGCACCACCCTCGATTTCGGCGGCAAAGGCGCGCAACGCTGGGAAAAATGGCGCCCGACGGTGGCCCTGTGCCAACAGGAAAATCTGCTCATCCATCGCCTGGAATTGCTGCACGACGCGCGCAGCCGCGGATTGGCCGAGCGCGTGCGCCTGGACATTGCGGCGGTGTCGCCGGAAACCGAAGTGCGGCGCGTGGAATTGAATTTGCGCGACGCCTGGGATTTCGAGGAGGTATATGGCGCCCTGCTCGACTACGCGCGCGGCTACGCGTTCGACCCCGAGCGCGAGGACTACCTGATCCACATCACGACCGGCACGCACGTGGCGCAAATATGCTGGTTCCTGCTGGCCGAGGCGCGCTACTTGCCGGCGCGCCTGGTGCAAACCACGCCGCCGCGCAAACTGGAATCCGATACCAGCGGCACGTATAGCGTGATCGATCTCGATCTGTCGCGCTACGACCGCATCGCACAACGCTTTGCGCGCGAGCGCGACGCCAGCCTCAGCACCCTGAAAGCTGGCATCGCCACGCGCAATGCGGAATTCAATCGCATGATAGAGCGCATCGAACAGGTGGCCGGACGGTCCCGCGCGCCCATGCTGCTGGTCGGCCCGACCGGTGCCGGCAAGTCGTTTCTGGCGCGCCGCGTCTATGAACTCAAGAAACAGCGCCAGCGCCTGGGCGGACAATTCGTCGAAGTCAATTGCGCCACGCTGCGCGGCGACGCGGCCATGTCGGCGCTATTCGGCCACGTGAAGGGCGCTTTCACGGGCGCCCAGACGGAACGCCCGGGCCTGTTGCGCGCGGCCGACGGCGGCTTGCTGTTTCTCGACGAAATCGGCGAACTGGGCCTGGACGAACAGGCCATGCTGCTCAAAGCCGTCGAAGAAAAGCGCTTTTTCCCGTTCGGCGGCGATCGCGAAGCGCAAAGCGACTTCCAGCTTATCGCCGGCACGCACCGCGACCTGCGCCAGTGGGTGGCGGCCGGGCGTTTCCGCGAAGACCTTTACGCGCGCATCAACCTATGGACTTTCGATCTGCCCGGACTGGCCGAGCGGCCGGAAGACCTGGAACCCAATCTCGAATTCGAACTGGCCCGCCACGCCCGCGAACACGGCGAACAGGTGCGCTTCAACCTCGAGGCGCGCACGCGTTATCTGGATTTTGCAACGTCGGCGCAAGCGCGCTGGCGCGGCAATTTCCGCGAACTGGGCGCATCCGTCACGCGCATGGCCACACTGGCCGTGGCCGGCCGCATCACCGAACCCTTGGTGCAGGAAGAAATCGGCCGCCTGCGCGCCACCTGGCAGGACGGCACGGCAGCCGACGCCGCGACCCAGGTGCTGGGAGAAGGCGCGGACGGCCTGGACTGGTTCGACCGCTGCCAGTTGAACGCCGTGATCGAACTATGCCGCGGCAGCAACAGCCTGTCCGATGCCGGACGGCGCCTGTACGCCATATCGCGCGCCGACAAAAAACAGCCCAACGACGCCGACCGCCTGCGCAAATACCTGGCGCGCTTCGGCCTGGATTTCGAGCGCGCGCGCGGCCGGAGTGCCGACGCACGAGGTGCCTGAGCGGCGTGCAGGCGGTACGGGCCGGGATGGACGGGCGGAGCAAGTATTTGGCGGCCGGCACGCGATGGGAGCTGAGCCGCGCGCGCAGAAAACGAAAAACGCGCCGGGGGGCGCGTTTTGCTGGAACTTTGGCGGAGAGGGTGTCCGCGGAGATAGAACTTCCGGCAGTCCCACAAGGCATCTTTTCAACGCTGTAGCCCTTACCTGCCTTGACTTTGTTGGCTCATGTAGTGCCATAGGCTACCATCCAATCGCACCACCTTAGTTGGGTAGGAGGTGGGGAACAAGGAGATGCGAGCCATGCCAGGCAAAGCAAAGGAACTCTCGGCCCTGGAAGTCTCCCGGCTTACCTCACCAGGTTTGTACGCGGCGGGGGTCGTCCCCGGTCTGCAACTCCAAGTGACGGCCACCGGAGCACGGACCTGGGTACTGCGAGTATGGGTCGCCGGCAGGCGCCGGGACATGGGGCTGGGAGGTTATCCCGCCGTGACCCTGGCCATGGCCCGGGAGAAGGCCCGGGAAGCCCGCGACAAGATCGACAGAGGAATTGATCCGATAGGGGAGCGTCGGGCCGCTCAGAGCACTCTACGCGCCGCCCGTGGTGCTGAGATCACCTTCGAGAAGGCCGCCCAACAGTTCATTGAGGCCAAATCGGCAGAGTGGCGGAACACCAAGCACCGGGGCCAATGGGAAGCCACCCTGTCCACCTATGCCTTCCCCGTGATCGGCACCCTCCAGGTTCGGGACGTGGCCCTGCCTCATGTGGTACGCATTCACAGCCGCGAGATGCCGGCAAGACGCGGTCACCAGGTGACGGCGCTGCTGCTGGGCGAACGGCTAGTCGGGCTCTACAACGGGTCCACCGGGAAGCAGGTGAATTTTGTTCGAGCCGATCCGCCGCTGCCCTGGCGACGATGCGACGCAGCCGCCGTAGCGGCGCCTTCGGCTGCCAGCATCGCAGCATTCGCATTCACAGCGTGGCCCGCCGTGCTGGTCAGCTTGCCGCTCGCGTTGTTATGCCCACCGTTGGTGGTGACGGCGCGCTTCGCCTGGCGCTGTCGCACGCGGGCACAGGTTGACCGTGCACTAGACATCGTGAAAGGCCACGATGTCGTGCCACCGCAACTGCGCCGGGTGAAGTAGCGCGACACGGCAGGCAGCGCGCCGCTTCGCTCTTTGGCTCCCCGCCGTAATGCGCGGGAATGTCGAAGGAATTGTCAGCTCATACATTTCTCTGATACATTTCCTCCGGAATCGACATTTAGGGTAGCCATGGCCGACAATCTTTTCGCCGTCTGCGAACCACGCGCCGATGTTCTTCAAGGGGCACTGAAGGAGAGCGACTTCGCTGCTGATCTCTCCCAGGTGCTCCGCGGCGACGCCCCGGACGAGTACAAGAAACCCGAACTGTTCTTCGCGAACACCTACCCGACCAAGGGCCTGAAGAATGTCCTCAAGCTGGTCGCACTGCGCGTCCTCGGGAGGCCCGAGCAGGTCGGCGCCATCTTCCGCCTCGATACGCAGTTCGGCGGTGGTAAGACGCACACCCTCATCGGCCTCGCACATGCCATGCGTGGTCTCGCCGGCGTCCCGAACGCCGATGAGTTCCTGGAGCCGGCCCTTCGCCCGAGCGAACCGATTCGCATCGCCGCCTTCGACGGCGAAAATGCAGACCCCACCAATGGACGCAGGTTGAGCGACTCCACCCGCGCATTCAGCCCCTGGGGTGAGCTTGCGTTTGCGCTCGCTGGCGAGGCGGGCTACAGGCTCGTCGAGCAGAGCGACAAGGAAGGCATCGCGCCCGGCGCCGATACCCTGCGTGAACTCCTGGGCACCGACCCGGCGGTCATCCTCATCGACGAAATCGCGCCCTATCTGCGCAAAGTCGCGGGTCGGAATACGCAGCGAGCCGGCGAGCAACTGCTGGCCTTCATGACTTCGCTGATGAAGGCGGTCGAGAGCCTGCCCAAAGTCGCTCTCGTCTTCACCCTAGCCGTTGGCCGTGACGGCAAGGCAACCGATGCCTACAGCCGCGAGACGCAGGACATCGCCGCCTTCTTCGCCGAAGCCGAGAGCGTGGCTGCCCGCAAGGCCACGGTCATCGACCCCACCGAGGACGACGAAACCGTCAAGGTGGTCTGTCGTCGTCTGTTCACTCGCATCGACGAGTCCAAGGCCAAGCAGGTCGTTGCGGCCTACAAGGCACTCTGGGACGCGAACCGCGAATCACTGCCCACGCCGCCGGCACAAGACCGTCGCGTGGAGGAGTTCGAGGCTGGCTACCCGCTGCACCCGGAGTTGGTGAAGCTCCTGACCCAGAAGACCGGCACGCTCGGCAACTTCCAGCGCGTGCGCGGCATGCTGCGGCTGCTGGCGCGCACCGTGGCGCAACTTTGGCAAACCCGGCCCGCCGATGCCTACGCCATCCACACGCATCACATCGACCTTGGTTTCGAGCCCATCCGCCTGGAGCTGGTCACGCGTCTCAAGCAGGACATCTACGTGCCGGCCATCAAGGCCGAGATCGCCGGCGTGGACCAGAGCTCCGCGCTGGCGGAGCAACTCGATGCGGGCGCCTTCAAGGGACTGCCAACCTACGGGTCCTATGTCGCGCGCAGTGTCTTCATGCACACACTCGCCTTCAACGACACCCTGCGCGGCCTGAATGCCGATGAGCTTCGCTACGCCATCCTCGGGCCGGCGACCGACATCGCCTTCATCGACGACGCCCGCAAGCGCTTCATCACCGACTCGGCATACCTCGACGACAAACCCGGCGCGCCGCTGCGCTTCCTGGCCGAAGCCAACCTCACGCAAATCATCCGGCGTGAGGAGACCAACGTCGACCGCGAAGAGGCCCGGTCGCGCCTCAATGCCTACATCCGCGACCTGTTCGCCGGCCCCAATCTAAACCTCGTGCCCTTCGCCGCCGGCCCGCACGACATTCCTGATGACGACGGCAGCGGGCGTCCCTATCTCGCCATGTTGAGCCACGATGCGGTGCAGGTGGTCGGCGATGCCGTCCGCGTTGATACCCTGGTAGAGAAAATCTTTCTTCACCGCGGGACAGGCAACGACTGGCGGCACAACCGCAACAATCTGGTGTTTGTGGTCGCCGATGCTTCAGGTATCCCGACCATGAAGGCGCGCATGTTGCGCCATTTGGCGCTCGAGTCGCTGCGCGTGCCAGGCAAGCTCAAGGACCTCGCCGACTACCAGGTCGCCAAGCTGAGCGAGGAGTTCGAGGTCTCGAAGCAACGCCTCGCCCTGGCGGTCCAGCAGTGCTACCGCCACATCTTCTTCCCCTCGCGCAATCGCGTCGAAGGCGCAAGCTGTGACCTGGCCCACACGGTGGTGGACATTCAGACAGCCTCGGACCGGCCGGGCGACGGGCAGAAGCAGGTCGTTACGCAGCTCCAGAACGTCAACAAGCTGCGCCTGCCCACCGACCAGCCGGACTCGCCGGTCTACGTGCGCGACCGCACGCCGCTCAAGAAGGGGCAAATCACCACCGCCGCACTGCGCAACGAGTTCCGGCAGGACGCCTCCCTGCCGATACTCGTCGGCGACGACGTGTTCATCAAGGGCATCCGCCAGGGCATCGACCAAGGCGACTACGTCTACAAGTCCGGCGACCTGCTGCGCGGCAAGGGGGACCCTCACGCCGAAATCAAGGTCGACGAGCAGTCCTTCGTATTCACGACGTCGTACGCCGAAGACCACGGTATCTGGCCTCGCCCTGCGCCCACGCCGGCGCCAGCGCCCGCCGGCGGTGGCGCCTCACCCACCGGCGGACCCGCCTCGGCGCCTTACGGAGCGCCTGCCCCCGGGCCGGCTCCAGCGGCGAATGAGCCAGGTGTCGTCCAGGCCGAAGACGTGCTCAAGGCCGCGCTGAACCGCGTCTTCGAACAGGCGCGCAACAACGGTGTGCTTACCCTGGGCTCGATGACCATTCGCCCTTTCGACAAGGGTGACGCCCTCAAACTGATTCCACTGGTCAAATCGGTTCCAAACACCACCAAGCGCATCGAGCTGGAAGCGTCCTTCGAGACGCCGAGCAAGTCGGAAGCGAGTGTGGCCTTCAAGGGAGACCTCGACGATGCCGCGCCGCTGAAGGACTACCTCGAACCCCAGTTCCGTGCTGCCAGTGACAGCGACGCGAGCGTCACTTTCATACTGCACTTCGACCCGCCGCTGGCCGTCCAGGGCGCCAGTGCCGACGGCCTCGTCCAGCGCTTGACGCGTCTCGTGTCGCCAGTCGCTCATGTGCTCGCCACTGTCGCCGACAAGAAATCCTGAGGAACTAGGCCATGACTACTCGACGCGCGCATGTGGTCGCACTCCCCCGCAAGGCCGCCTCCGCACTGCCGCACTACGAGCTCCGCGCCAAGCGGCAGCGGGGCTCCGACATGGCCCTCGAAATCTGGCAACTGCCGGCAAGTGCGACGCCTCACATCAAACAGCCCACCTATGTGGCGGGGCTGCACGGCCGTAACCTCTCGCTGGTTGAGCATCGCTTGCTGCGCCGCCTGAAGGCCGTGCGCATCAACCTCAACGATTTGCCGGCCATCGACGCCTTGCGAGTCCCCATCGACGAGGAACTCGCCATCAACCTTGGCCTGCTTTTCCGTTCCCTGGCGCCGATGCGTAACCGTGACCACATGGCCGCGGTGGCGGCCGGCATCGAGGTCATGACCAAGGAAGAGGCCGGTTACTGGCTCGGCATGGCAATGCATCGCAAATATCCGCGCCGCGTGCTGATGGCACTGCGCTTCCTGCTCATCGAACCGACCCACTGAAGGTGGCATGCGCGAACTGACTGAGGTCCGTGCGCTGCTGACGCGTCTCGACGAGGTCGAAGCGGATGCACTGGAATCGCAGGACCTCGACTTCAAGGAGTGGCCCGCCGATCACCGGCATGCCATCCGGCTGGCAGTCGACATGGCGGTCTGCATGGCCAATGGTGGCGGCGGCACGGTTGTTCTGGGGGTGCGCGACCGTGTGGTCGGGCGCTCCCAGGCGATTCTCGGCGTCCCTGCGACCGCGGACCCGCACCAACTGAAGCGTGACATCTACGAACGCACCGCGCCGAAGCTCACTCCCGAGGTTGTGGAGCTTGCCGTCCCGGAGGGCACCGGGCGCCTGTTCTTGATGCAGGTACATGGCGGCCTGCCACCGTACACCACTACCGCCGGCGCCGGCACCGTCCGGCGCGGCAAGGACTGTGTGCCCCTCACCGGTGACCTGCGCGACCGCCTGATGGTCGAGCGCGGCGACTCGGACGTAACTGCCGTTGCCGTCGCAGAGCCGGTCGAATCGCTGCTGTCGGCCGCGGCGCTCGAACGGCTGCGCGACTTGGCCCGCCAGGAGCAGGCGCCGGCAGACATGTTGCGCAAGTCCGACCTCGATCTGCTCGGCGCGCTCGAAGTTCTGCGTGATGGCCGGCTCACCAAGGCCGGTCTGCTCATCGCCGGCAATGCCGACGCCATTGCTCGTCACCTGCCTAACTACTCATGGACGCACGAGCGCATGAAGAGCGCCACTGCCTACGTGGACCGCGCCGACGGGCGCGATACGCGAGAGCTCGCTCTGCCACTCGCCCTGCAGGCGCTCGAATCGCGCATCAACGCCGACAACCCCATCACCACCGTCGAGCACGGCCTGCATCACTTCGAATTCCGCGCGTACCCCACGGTGGCGCTGCGCGAGGCGCTGCTCAATGCCTTGTGCCACCTGGACTTGCGGCTCGCCAGCCCAGTGCTGGTCAAGCAGTTCCCGCGCAAGCTCGAAATCAGCAACCCCGGCGGCCTGGTGGGCGGCATCACGCCGGCCAACATCCTTCACCACCCGCCGCTTGCGCGCAACCCCTTGCTGGTGCATGCACTGTCGAAGCTGCGCTTGGTGAACCGCAGCAATCTCGGCATTGGCCGCATGTTCGAGGCGATGCTCATCGAGGGCAAGGAGCCGCCGCTCATCGTCGATGAGGAAAGCGCCGTTCGCGTCGTTTTCAAGCGGCAGGAGACTTCAGCGTCGTTCCGCGAGTTCATCGCCGACGAAGGCAAGGCCGGCCGGGTGCTGGACGTCGACCACCTGCTGGTGCTGAGCTACCTGCTAGGGCATGGCGAGATCGACACGGCTGCGGCCGCAGAACTCTGCCAGCGGCGTGATGCCGAGATGCGCGACATCCTCGACGAAATGGTGCAGGTCTACGACTACCTGGAACGCGGCGGCGCCGGGCGCGGCACTTGGTGGCGCCTGAAGCCCGCCTTGCACCGGCGGCTTGAAGGCGCCGGCCATGCCGAGCGGGACCAGCGCATCGACATCGACGTGGCCAAGACCCGTGTGCTCAACATGCTGAAGCAACGGCAGCAGCGCGGGCAGGCGGGTCTGTCGAACGCCGAGGTTCGCGAGGTGACCGGCTACACACGACAACAGGTCAACCGGCTGATACACGAACTGGAAGCAGAGTCTGTGCGCATGGTTGGGCACGGACGCGGTGCCCGATACGAATACGTCGGCTCAGTGCCGGCAAAGAAGACCAAGAGTTCATGATGACCCGACGACTGATTGAAGATTGGCTGCCGATCGCGGCGCTGGGAGAAGAGAGCGTGCGCGAGCGGAGGTCTATGACCGCATTGCCGCCAACGTACTACCTCCATGTTTGGTGGGCACGTCGCCCGCTGGTGGCCTCGCGTGCGGCGATCCTGGCCTCGTTGCTGCCGGGGGATGCCGACCAGGATAAGTTCCTGCACATGCTGGGGATACATGGGGACCCCGTTGCGGCGAAGAAACGAATTGCAAAGGCCACTCGTGACGGTGTTCGGCTTGGTGCGGATGCTTACGGCTATTCCCGAGCATTCTCATATTCGCCAACAGACGAGGAACGAAGCTGGTTCACCGATGAGGTGTCGCGCATCGTCGCGGTAGCACCTGCCGTACTTGATCCGACTGCCGGGGGCGGGAGCATTCCATTTGAAAGCGCCAGGCTCGGCTTGACGACGATTGGCAACGACCTCAACCCGGTCGCATCACTCATTGGGCGTGCCACGATCGAACTGCCCATCAAGCACGGTCAGGCGGTGCGGCTGGAAATGCTGCGCTTGGGCAAAGTTTTGGTGGAGTGTGTGCGGGAACGTCTTGCCTTCGCCTATCCCGACGAACCAGTAGCCGATACGCGTCCAGACGGTTATCTCTGGGCACGCACTGTTCGCTGCCCCCACTGCGAGGGGCTGGTGCCCCTTTCCCCCAACTGGCGCCTGGCACCGGACGGCACCGGGGTGCGGCTCGAACCGCACAAGGGCAGCGGGCCAGGCGACGCCGCGCGCCACATCCGCTTCCAGATCGTCGCCAAGGTGCAGGAGCAGTCCGCGGGCACTGTCTCAGGCGGCGACGCCACCTGCCCCTTCGATGACTGCGGGCGGCTGATTTCCGGCGACCACATCCAGGCCGAGGCCCAGGCGGGACGGATGGGTGAGCAACTCTTTACCGTGGTGTTCAAGAAAAAGGTCATTACCGGCTACACCAAGGCTGGCAAGCCCAAGGAGAAATGGGTGCGCGGCTACCGCGCGCCCCGGCCCGAGGACGACGTTTCAGAACAGGTTGCGGCAACGCTGGCAGAGAAGCTGCCGGAGTGGGAGGCGCTGGACGTCATCCCTACGGAGAGAGTTCCCGAGGGACACAAAACTGGAAGCGGTCACGGAGACGGTACCGACCTGCCGCTCAAGCGCGGTGAGACGCACTGGATCCACATGTTCTCGCCCCGCCAGTTGCTCGGCCACGGTACCGCCGTCGAGGTGTTCCGGGAGCTAATCGAGGAGGAGAAGGCTGCAGAGCGCTGGAGCGAACTGACAGCGGCGGCGTTCTGCTACTTGTCCTTTTCGTTCGACAAACTGCGCGACTACAACTCACGCATGACGCGCTGGCACGTCAACCGCGAGGTCGTGGTCAATACTTTCGACCGTCACGATTTCGCTTTCAAGTGGTCCTACGCCGAGATGGCCCCGCTTATCGTCGGCCTGGGCTACGACTGGGCCATCGAGCAGACCGCCAAGTGCATCGGCGAATTGGTGGAACTGGTGCGACCGGACGCCAAGACCGCCGAGAGCGGCCAGGCCGGTTTCGATTTCGACCATCCGCGCAAAGGTTTTACGCCACCTCCGGTCACCCTTAGCTGCAAGTCCGGCGACAGCCTGGACCACATTGCCGATGCCAGCATCGACGCAGTCGTGATGGACCCACCCTACTACGATAACGTGATGTACGCCGAGTTGTCCGACTTCTTCTACGTCTGGCTCAAGCGCACCGCCGGCTATGTCTATCCCGAGTTGTTCCGCCGCCCGCTCACCGACAAGGAAAACGAGGCAGTCGCCAACCCCGCCAAGTTCAAGGGTGAAAAGGGCGCCAAAGCGCTGGCCGGGCGCGACTACCAGCACCGCATGGCGGCCATCTTCACCGAGATGCGCCGGGTATTGAAGCCCGACGGCATCATGACCCTGATGTTCACCCACAAGGCCACCGGCGCCTGGGACGCGCTCACCACCGGCTTGATGGAAGCGGGTTTCGCGATCACGGCGTCCTGGCCGATCAACACCGAGGCCGAAGGCAGCCTGCATATCAAGGACAAATCGGCGGCCAACTCCACAGTGTTCCTGGTGTGCCGGCCACGCACGGACAACGGAGACGACGTCCGCTATTGGGAAGACATCGAGCCCACGGTACGGCAGGCCGTCCGGAGCCGCATCGCGCAGTTCCAGCAGGGCGGCATCCGCGGCGTGGACCTATACCTCTCTTGCTTCGGTCCTGCGCTCGAAGCTTTCTCGCAACACTGGCCGCTCAAACGCGGTACGCCTCGACAGAACATCGAGCAGGCGCGCCGGCGCAAGCGGCAGAGCGAGATTTTCGAAGAGGAGTACGACCCCTACGCCGTCACCCCGGAGGACGCGCTGGAAGTGGCGCGCCGCGAGGTGAAGGACTGGCGCCTGCATCAGATCACGCATGCACAGCGCAACGTCGAACTCGACAACCTGACCAGTTGGTTCGTGCTGGCCTGGGATGCCTTCGAAGCGCCCGTGTTTCCGTACGACGAAGCGAATCGGCTTGCGAAGGTGTGCGGCATCGATCTCGACCGCGATGTCGTGGGCAAGCTGGCGGAAAAGAAGGGTTCCGATCTCGTCCTTTGGGACAGCGTAACCCGCGCAGCGAAGGGGTCGCTGGGACTACCGGATGGGCGTGGCTCGATGATGGACGCGCTGCACCACCTCGCACGGGCAACGCGGTCGGCGTCGCTCGAATCCGCCAATGAACTGCTCGCCAAGCACAGCCTGGCCAGCGAGCCGAGCTTTCTGGTTGCGCTGGAAGCGGTGCTCGAAGTGCTGCCGGTCGGCAAGGAGTGGAGCGGCCTCGATCTTCCCGATACGGCCCAGGGCGCCGGCGCCGACTTCGATGCGCTCGAGAAGCTGCGACGCCTGGCATTGGCCGAGACGATTGCCGAACCCGAGCAGCTTAGGATTTGGCAAGAGGAGGTCTGACTTGCCACTGCTGACCGACTACGACTGGCGCAGCAAGTACGACCCCGATGATGGAACACTCATCGAGCAGTTCTACCTGACCGCCCTTGCCTGCGCACAGCGCTACGACCGCACCACCGGCTATTTCAGCGCAACCGCGCTTGCTATCGCAGCACGCGGCATTGAAGGTCTCGTGCTCAATGCCGGCCGCATGCGCATGGTGGTGGGTTGCACGCTCGGGCAGCCGGAAGTGGACGCCATCGAGCAAGGCCAGTCGCTCAAGGACACCGTGGCCGGCATGCTGCTGGCCATGCCTCTGATTAGCACCAGCAAGGGCGATAAGGAGGCCCTTGAACTGATGGCCTGGATGGTTGCCAAGGGACACCTCGAAATCAAGGTGGCCGTGCCCTGCGACGAGAATCGCAACCCGGTCACGTCGAACGCCATCTTCCACGAGAAGACGGGTGTCATGGAGGACAAGACCGGTAACCGGCTTGCATTCGCCGGCAGCATCAACGAGACGGCCTACGGGTGGTTGCACAACTGGGAGAGCTTTCACGTCTTCTGCGACTGGGATGGCGGTACCAAGCATGTGGATGCCGAGGAGCGGACATTCGCGCAGTTGTGGGCCGACAAATCCAGGCGCGCAAAGGTGCTCGACGTGCCGGCGGCAGTACGGGAGGATCTGCTGCGCTTCATGCCGGCCGACGACCAGGAACCGGAACGGCTGAAACGCGCCCGAGCCGAGGGACCGGCGCCCGAGGTTACGAACACCGAGGGGACCAAGGCCACTCCCACCAGCCCGCGAGCCGGTGTCGACGAGACGCGCAAACAGGTCTGGAACACCATCTGGGGCGCCCCGCAATTGCCCGGCGGTGAGCGCATCGCCGAGGTGACGAGTGCCATCACGCCGTGGCCCCACCAGGTGCGCGCGTTCGATCGCATGGTTGGCAACTGGCCACCCAGGCTGCTCATCGCCGACGAAGTAGGCCTGGGAAAGACCATCGAAGCGGGCATGCTGTTGCGTTACGCTTGGCTATCCGGCCGGGCGAAGCGCATCCTGGTGCTCGCCCCGAAGGCCGTGATGACGCAGTGGCAGATTGAGCTACGCGAGAAGTTCAACCTCAACTGGCCGATCTACGACGGCAAGGCGCTCAATTGGTACCCGTCTCCGCTGATGAAGGGGCACCAGGAACGCGACGCTTCGCGGGACGATTGGCACCGAGAGCCTTTCGTCATCGCCTCGAGCCACTTGATGCGTCGGCGAGACCGGCAGCGCGAGCTGCTCGAGGTTGCCGAGCCGTGGGACCTGATCGTTCTGGACGAGGCGCATCACGCTCGGCGCAAGAGCCCTGGCGCGACCAAGGAAGGACCGCCCAACCTGCTGCTGCAATTGATGCAGAAGCTGAACGCGCGGACGCAAGGGCTGCTGCTGTTGACGGCGACGCCGATGCAGGTGCACCCGGTGGAAGTGTGGGACCTGCTCGTCCTGCTGGCCATGCCGGCTGCGTGGTCGCGGGGTGCCTTTCTGGAATTCTTTCGCAAGTCCGGCGACGGCAATCCGTCGCCCGAGGACTTCGAGATGCTGGCGGCGCTGTTCCGTGCAGCCGAGGCTGCGTTCGGCACGATGCCGATGGACGTCGCGGTGCGGCGCACGGCAGGCAAGAGCCGCCTCAAAGCGCAGAAGGTACTGCGTGCGCTGCGCGACACCGCTGCCACGCCGCGGCGGCAGCTCTCCGCCGAGGAACGGCGCAGTGCCGTGGCCATCATGCGTGCCCACACGCCAGTGGCTGGCCTGATTTCCCGCCATACGCGCGACCTGCTGCGCGAATACCACCGCCGCGGAATGATAGCCTCGCCTATCGCCAACCGGATGGTAGTCGACGAGTTCCTCGACATGACGAAGGTCGAGGAGGAGGTGTACGGGGCGCTGGAGGACTACATCTCCACGACCTATAACAACGCCGCCCAGGACAAGCGCAGCGCGGTTGGCTTCGTGATGACCACCTATCGCAAGCGCTTGGCATCAAGCTTCTACGCGCTGCGCAAGACGCTTGAGGAACGGCTCGGCGTAGTCGCCGGGCAGGCGAGCTTGCCGTTCGATCAGCTTCGAACCGCCGAAGACGCCGAGGACGACGAGGACGAGAGCGGCGACCAGGCCGATGACGACGTCGTGGCGGCGCAGAAGCTTGTCGCCCTCAACCTGGAGGAGAGCGGCGAGATTGAGCGGTTGTTGGCCCAAGTTCGCCGTCTGCCGGTGGACAGCAAGGCCATCCGCCTGGCGGAGGTACTGCGCTCGCTGCAGGCTGGCAGCTTCCATGCGATGGACAACACGCTGCTGCCACCGTACCCGCAGGCCATCGTGTTCACGCAGTACACCGATACGCTCGACTACCTGCGCGACTACCTGAAGGGCGAGGGCTTCTCCATCCTGTGCTATTCAGGGCGCGGCGGTGAATGGTTGCTGCCGGACGGGCGGTGGAAGAACTTGTCACGTGAGGAGACCAAGAGGCGATTCCGTCGTGGCGATGCCCAGGTGCTGGTCTGTACCGACGCGGCGGCCGAAGGCCTGAACTTCCAGTTCTGCGGCGCGCTCATCAACTTCGATTCTCCATGGAACCCCATGCGGGTGGAGCAGCGCATCGGCCGTGTCGACCGGCTGGGCCAACGCTTCGAGCGCATCGCCGTCGTGAACCTGATGTACGAAGACACGGTTGAGACCGATGTGTACCGGGCTCTGCGCACGCGCATCAACTTATTCACCGCCGTGGTCGGGCGGCTGCAGCCGATTCTTTCGACGATGCCGCAGCGCATCGCCGCCGTGGCATTAACCGGCCCGGACGGGCGTCAGCAGGCAAGAGCGAATCTCATCTCCCACCTTCAACATGAAGCGGCGGCACCTGCACCGGAGTCGTTCGATATCGACGACGCCATCGACGCGGCGCTCGAGATGGGCGACAGGCCTCCCGCGCCGTACGACCTGGAAGACCTCGGCCGCCTGCTCGACCACCAGAAGCTGCTACCGCCGGGATGCGAAGCCCAGCGGGCCAACTCGAAGGACGTGTTCTGGATTCAGCCCGGCGCGCCCAAGGTGGCGGTGACCACAGATCCCGAGTTCTTCGAAGAGCATGCTGACTCGCTGGAGTTCTGGACGCCGGGAAGCCCAGCGTTCCCCGGCCCAAGCCTCTCGGAAGGCTTCACGGCCGAACCGGTGCGCTTGAGCGAACTGCTGCGCTCTTCATGACTCGGGCCGACGAGCAATGACAACCTCTGACGACAAGAAGCTCACCGACCGGCAACTGCTCGGCAGCCAGGGCACCAGTCTCATTGATCTGGTCGTATCAAGAATGGGTTTTGTCTGGCGATCGACGGCACAGCACGACGCGGGTATCGACGGCGAGATTGAAGTCAGGGACCCGTCGACTGGCCGCATGACGGGCCTGCTCATCAAGGTGCAGAGCAAGGCGGTCTCGACCTTCGCTAACGAGACCGACGAGAGTTTCGACTACTGGCCGGAAGAGCGCGACATGCGCTACTGGCTGGGCCACAACCTGCCCGTCATCTTGGTCGTGTCCCAACCTGCGACAGGAAGCATCTACTGGCTCCCGGTGCGGGAGCAGACCTCCTCAGCAAACTCTAAGCGCTTCCACTTCCTCAAGGCCAGCGACCGCCTTGACGAGGGAGCCCGGGGGCGACTGATTCAGTTGGCGCAGAGCGCTGGCCAGGGCGCGGTGGCTCCGGCGCTGGCGAAGCACGAGCAGTTAATCAGCAATCTGTTGCCGGTCGTCCGGCTGCCCGATCGCCTGTACCTGGCGGAAACGAAATTTCGGAGTGGCAAGGAGATTGGCGACCTGCTGAGGGAAATGAACCAGCGGGCCGACACTGAAACCACGACGGGCGCAAGGACCGTTCGTCCCGAGCTACGCGTCGAATTCGTGCTCAAGAACAAGCGCATTCTGACTGTTCGCGACCTCACCGACCCGCGCTATGAGTTCCTGTGCGACCGTGGAACCGTGGAGGACTTCCCCACATCCGAGTGGGCCCTCGCAGCGGACGCGGAAAAGCAACGTGACTTCGTGCACCTCCTGAACCAGTGCCTCCGAGAGATGCTTCGCGGCATGCCGGAGCATCTGTGGTTCGACCGCGGTGCGAGGTGCTTCTTCTTCCCTCCGTCACGCGACCGGAAGCCTTACGACTACGCGTACCGCGGCGCCAAGAAGGAGACGGTCCGAGAGGTGTTCAAGGAGCGCATCAACAAGAGCAAAGGCCACGTCATGGGCTACCGACATAGCGCGATGATTGCCCAATTCTACCGGTACGACGGGTCGTGGTACCTCGAAGTGACACCTACCTACTTCTTCACCAAGGACGGCGCCCAGAAGAGCAAGTGGCACGAAGAATGGCTGAAGGGCATCAAGGAACTTGAGAAGAACCAGGCAGTGCGCGGCCAGCTTCTCATGTGGGCCGACCTACTGGTGGAGGTCCCGGACCTCCTTAGTGATGGGTATCCGTTCCTGAGGTTCGGTCCGCCGACTACGTTCTCGACCGAGCGCGGGATCGACGATACGGCATGGGCGGCCTCTGACTCGAGCGGAAAATCGGGGATTCCCGATGGCACCGCTCCACTGTTCGAGCTGCTCTGATGAAGTTTGAATACCTCGACGAGCCGGAACTGGAGTTTGGCGGCCTGCGTCGTCACATCGACATTCGGCAAGGGCTGACACTCTTTGGCCCTCTGGATGCGGACGCCGAACGACCCCGTCGGATTCGACTTGGTTTGGTTGGCACGCAGCAGACCGTGGACGGTATCGTGCAGTGGTTGGAACGCTGCCGCGGCGGCGTCGCAGCGAAGGCGAGCCGACAACCAAATCTGTTTCCTGCGTTCCCTGGGTTTGGTGCCGAGTCGGCTTTCAGGACCGAATTCGACATCGACCAGTCGCTCGTGCGCGCCTTGTCGAGTCGCGAAGTCGCCCGAATTGCCGCGCTGCCCCACTACACAGCGCTGGCTGAGGCGGAGCAGGTTCTCGAGGGGGAGGTCCAGGCCATCAGCGAGAAAGCCCGTCCCGACGTGGTTATCGTGGCGTTGCCTGCCGAACTGGTCGCTTTGGAGGATGAAGAAGAGGTTGAGGCGACCGCGGAGTTCGCATCCGAGAAGGACCAGTTGGACTACGAGACCAACATCGATCTGCGCCATATGCTCAAGGCCAAGGTGATGCGGTTCAATCAGCCGATTCAGCTAGTGTTGCCGCAGACCTATGATGAGCGAGCCAAGGGCAAGACAAGCAAGAAATCCGGCAAGCGGAGGCTTCAGGACGAAGCGACGCGCGCCTGGAACTTCCATACGGCGCTCTGCTACAAAGCCAACCATCGTCTGTGGCGGATTGTCCGAAACGCTGCCGATCTGCACACCTGCTTCGTTGGCATTAGCTTCTATCGCTCGCTGGATCAAGCCAACCTGATGACAAGCATGGCGCAGGTCTACGACGAGCGCGGCGAGGGTGTGATCGTTCGAGGCAAAGCGGTTGAGCTGTCGAAGGACGACCGTCAGCCCCATCTCTCGAATGACGATGCGTGCGCATTGCTGGCATCAGCGTTGAGCGAGTACCGACGCGAGCACAAGCATCCACCGGCACGCGTCGTACTGCACAAGAGCTCTTCCTACAACCAGTCGGAACTCGATGGATTCAACGCGGCCGTCGACTCGCAAGGGCTGGATTCGGCCGATTTCCTCGTGGTGTCCAAGTCCTTCAGCCGCCTATACCGCGATGGTCGGTATCCACCGCTGAGGGGCACGATGCTGACGCTTGATGACAGAACGCACTTGCTGTACACGCGGGGCAGCGTGCGCTACTACGCCACGTATCCAGGCATGTACGTGCCGAGACCATTGAAGTTCCAGATGGCACAAGCCGACGGTAGCGCTCGCCAGGCAGCGGAGGAACTGCTTGCCCTGACCAAGCTCAATTGGAACAACACCCAATTCGACGGTGGCCTGCCCATCACGATGCGCGTGGCGCACGAGGTTGGGAAGGTGTTGAAGTATGTGCCGGATGGCGGCGTCGTGCAGCCGCGGTACAGCTTCTACATGTGACAACCAACCACTTCCCGGATAGTGGGCTTGGTAGTGGCGTAAATAAAAAACGCGGCCTGAATGCCGCGTGTTTACTAGGTGTTTGGCGGAGAGGGTGGGATTCGAACCCACGTGCCGGTGTTACCCGACCATCCGATTTCGAGTCGGCGCCGTTATGACCGCTTCGGTACCTCTCCGGGAGGGCCGCTATTGTAGCAGCTTGGGCGGGCGCTGAGGAGGCGGTGGCGGGCCGGCTTGCGCGTCCCGCCCGCCACGCGGCCAGTCAGGCGGCCGGCAGGATGGCTTCCAGGCCGCCCATGTAGGGGCGCAGTACGGCCGGGATTTCGACCGAGCCGTCGGCGCGCTGGAAATTTTCCAGCACGGCCACCAGCGTGCGCCCCACGGCCAGGCCCGAGCCATTCAGCGTATGCACCAGTTCGTTCTTGCCCTGCGCGGTTTTGTAGCGGGCTTTCAGGCGGCGCGCCTGGAAGGCCTCGAAATTCGAGCAGGACGATATTTCGCGGTAGGTGTTCTGCGCCGGCAGCCACACTTCCAGGTCGTAGGTTTTGGCCGCGGAAAAGCCCATGTCGCCGGTGCATAGCACGACCCGGCGGTACGGCAGTTCCAGGCGCTCCAGCACGATTTCGGCGTGCCGCGTGAGCTGTTCGTGGGCGTCCCAGGACGCGGCGGGTTCGACGATCTGCACCAGTTCCACTTTGTCGAACTGGTGCTGGCGGATCATGCCGCGCGTGTCCTTGCCGTAGCTTCCCGCCTCCGAGCGGAAACACGGGCTGTGGCATGCGAATTTCAGTGGGAGCTCCTCGGCCTTGACGATCGAATCCGCCACGAAATTGGTCACCGGGTATTCGGCGGTGGGAATCAGATACAGGTCGCGCCCTTCGATTTTGAAGAGATCGTCCTTGAACTTGGCCAGGCTCGAAACACCATCGGCCGATGCACCGCTCACCATGTACGGCACATACACCTCGGTGTACCCATGTTCGGTGGTGTGCGTGTTGAGCATGAATTGCGCGATGGCGCGATGCAGGCGGGCAAGGCCGCCCTTCAACACGGAGAACCGCGCGCCAGAGAGTTTGGCGGCAGTATCAAAGTCCAACCCGCCCAAGCCTGCGCCTACATCCACGTGATCCTTCACCGCGAAATCGAACGCGCGCGGCGTTCCCCATTCGCGAACTTTCACATTGCCGTCTGCGTCCTTGCCTTCGGGCACCTCGGCGCGCGGGATGTTGGGGATGGTGCGAATGAAAGTATTGAGCAGCTCTTGGACGGCGGCGAGTTTTTCCTCGTTGGCTTTCAGTTGATCGCCCAAGCCACCGACTTCAGCCATCACGGCGGAGGTGTCTTCGCCCTTTCCTTTCAAAACGCCGATTTGCTTGGACAGCGCGTTGCGTTTGGCTTGCAATTCTTCGGTGCTGGTCTGCACATTTTTCCGGTTGTCTTCGAGGCGCTGGAACGCGCCAACGTCAAACGCCACGCCGCGCCGCGCGAGGCCGGCCACGACGGTGTTCAAGTCTTTGCGGAGTTGTTGGAGGTCGAGCATGGTGAGTCCTTTGATGATGCGTACTGCACATTATTTGCCGTCATCCTGAGCGCA
>JAEUNN010000029.1 GCA_016791085.1 Rhodocyclaceae bacterium
CTGCTTGCGCTGGGCGTTTTCCTGCGAGCCGCACAGATTGCACGGGATGATGGGAAAACCCATGCCGCGCGCGTAGCGCGCGATATCGTGCTCGGGCACGTAATAGAGCGGCCGGATCACGATGTTGCGGCCGTCGTCGGAGCCCAGTTTGGGCGGCATGGATTTCACCTTGCCGCCGAAAAACAGGTTCAGGAACAAGGTTTCCAGCGCGTCGTCGCGATGGTGGCCGAGCGCGATCTTGGTCGCGCCCAGTTCGCGCGCGACGCGATAAATGATGCCGCGGCGCAGGCGCGAACATAGCGAACAGGTGGTTTTGCCGGGCGCGATCTTTTCCTTCACGATGGAATAGGTATCGACGCGCTCGATGTGGTGCTCCATGCCCAGGCCGCGCAGATAGTCCGGCAGCACATGCTGCGGGAAGCCCGGCTGGCCCTGGTCCAGATTCATCGCGATGAGCCGGAACTTGACCGGCGCGCGGCGCTGCAGGTGCAGCAGCAGGGACAGCAAGGTATAGGAATCCTTGCCGCCCGACAGGCACACCATGACCGTGTCGCCGCCTTCTATCATCGCGTAGTCGCCGATCGCGCGGCCGGTCAGCGTAAGCAGGCGCTTTTCCAGTTTGAGCAGGCTGTTGGACGCTTCGGTGGCAGCGGCGGCGGGAGCGGAATTCATGGCTGGAACATCCGTAAGTTTCGGGGCCGGACGACGGCGGCATGGCCACCGCGTCGCGCCTGCAAGTATACGGTGCCGGCGCCGCCCGCGGCGGCCGGCGTGCTCACGCCCCGCCCCAGAACGCGTCGTCGTGCAGCGCCTCGGAATGGCGCAACAGCCAGTCGGCATAGTCGCGCTCGTAGCGCGCGCGCTGCGCGGAATACACCGTCCAGACACAGTTTTCGCAGCCGGATTCGCAGCACTCGGAGTCACCGGGCGGCGTGGGCGGGTTGGGCGCCGGATCCTGTTCAGCCTGCGGCATCGCGCTGTCCTCGGGTCAAATACATCCAGACTAGCCTATTCCGGCCGGCTGCTAAAGTCCCAGCGCGCAAAGCCGTAGGTTGGCCTGTTACTCGTCTTTTGGAACTGCTCATGATCGACCCGGAACAGAATGTGCGCGGCACCAGCGCCCATGCGCCCGACCTGGACTGGAGCCAGGTACGCGAAACCGTATTGATGCTGGCGCTGGCCACCGGTCAGATCGAAGCCGCGCTCAAGGACGGCAACAGTTCCGTGGAAGTGCTGACCGATTCTTTCACGTCCATGGCCGGTACCATGCGCATGATGGCGGACGTGCTGGCCGGCGCCGACAGCGCCGGTCTGGCCGGAGATTTGGCCGCCGGTTTGCGCGGCAACGCCCAGCAGGTGGCGGATTCGGTACAGCGCTCCATCATCGCCTTCCAGTTCTACGACAAGCTTACGCAGCGCCTCGCGCATGTGTGCCACAGCCTGAGTGCCCTGTCCGACCTGGTGTCCAACCAGGAACGGCTGTACAACCCCTACGAGTGGGTGGCCCTGCAGCAGAAAATCAAGGCGCGCTACACCACCACGGACGAATGCGCGATGTTCGACGCCGTCATGCAGGGCATGAGCGTGCAACAGGCGCTGGAACAGTACGTGAGCGTCATGACCAGCAAGGGCGACGACATAGAGTTGTTCTGACGCCGCGGCGCGCGGCGCCACACAGCGGGCGGATGGCGCGCACTGCGCATCCGCCCTTGTATTTTGTGCGCGCGCCGGTTCAGGCCGGCACGGCGGCCAGCAGTTCGGGCAGGTCGGCATAACGCGTGCAAACGGCGCTGACCAGCACCGACAACTGGTCTTCCGGCAATTGCGTGCTGCCCTTTTCGAGTTCCAGGCACAGGGCGGAAAACCCGCTCGCCCCGATGCTGCCGGAGGCGCCCTTGAGGGCATGCGCGTGGCGCTTGAGCGCGGCGCGGTCGACGGCGCGCCAAGCATCCTGCAGCAATTCGATCTGCACCGCGGCATCTTCAAAAAACGCCTGCAGCAATTCCTGCCAGGCCGGACCCAGCATGCTTTGCACTTCGCGCATGCGCTTGGGGTCGACCAGCGCGTACGGTTCGGCGCGCGCACCGGGCGCCGCCGCGCCGGCCGGCCGCAGCGGCTCGCTGACGGGGGCGGACGGCGGCGCGTCCGCGCCCTCCAGCGGCAGGCTGAATCCTATGTAA
>JAEUNN010000368.1 GCA_016791085.1 Rhodocyclaceae bacterium
AAACTTGACGCCTGCGACGATGAAGCCAGCCGGCGCTGGGGCCGCGTGCGATATTGCGCGGACCACAAATGCCGTGCAAAATGATGCTGCATGAAGTGAGCTACAGCCCTCGGCTTGCCTCGTAGCCGCGGGCCGAACGACAACGCTTACCGCGGCGAGCGGCGAACCGGCAGCGCTATGAAAAGGTCCGGGCTGCGGTATGTCGGGAACTGGATGTTTGACAGGTTACAGATTAATTGAGCCTGGCCCCTTTTTCCCTTCGCCCGCCTGCGCAAGGACAACTTGCGAGTAATGCGCTTTTGCATTACTCTTTTGCCCAGCAAGATGGAGAACTGCCATGAGTACTCTTACGGTTACCGCGCGGGGCCAGGTGACATTCCGCAAAGATGTATTGCAACACCTCGGTATCAAGCCTGGAGAGAAAATCGAACTGCAATTGCTGCCGGACGGCAGGGCCGAATTGAAGGCCGCCCGGCCTAGCGGAACGATAGACAGCTTCCTGGGCCTGCTTGCCGGCAAGACCACAAAAGTCGCAAGCATCGAGGAAATCAACGAAGCCGTTGCTGCTGGCTGGTCCGGCAAGGAATGAAAATCACCGTCGACACAAATGTTCTGGTTCGCGGTGTCGTGCGCGACCACGAGGCGCAGACCCGCGCGGCGGACAAGGTACTCAAGGATGCCTCGCTGATCGCCGTGCCGCTGCCCTGCCTGTGTGAGTTCGTCTGGGTGTTGCGCAAGGTGTACGGTTTTGACAAGAGCGACATTGCCGAAGCAATCCGTGTGTTGGTGGGCACGGAAAAGGTCGCCACGAACCGCCCCGCGGTGGATGCAGGTCTTGCACTGCTGGATGCAGGGGGCGATTTCGCGGATGGCGTGATCGCGCATGACGGAACGATGCTCGGCGGCGACGCCTTCGTGTCATTCGACAAGAATGCAGTATCCAGACTGACCGGGCTCGGGCGGGCTGCGCGTTTGCTTTGAGTGTGGGGGAGTAGCGCGTAACGTCGGGTTCCGGGGTAGGATCCGAACACCTCGCAAATAATTCGACCCCGGCCCCTTTTTCCCACGCGAGGTGGGGAGGAATTCTTCGTTGGTTTCGGGGGCCGGGTCCATGTACCAGCCGTAGCCGGCGGCGTTATTATCGAGGGTAATCTGCGCGGATGAACCGGTAACCGTGCTGGAGCCGATCGAAGCGCCGTTTAGGCTACCGAAAATGATGAGTTTTCGGGCATTGGCAATTAGCGCTTCCAGATCGGCACCACGGTGCAACGATGCTCGCTCGCTTGTTTCCTGTTCGTCTGAAATCAACCACGTCCTGCGGGGGCAGTATCGATCGTAAAGCTTTTTGTAATTGTCTATCTCAATCGTTTTTTCTGTCACTTTAATGTACTGAATTACTTTGATACGATGCCCTGCCAATTCAGTCAAAAAAATCGCCTTATCTGTACCTATGTATCCTTTATTAGGCTCATAACGATAGCTGTTTTCGGCCCCATAATTGGTTACGTTTCCTTTGTCGCCAAGCCAAATCAATCGACCGTGCTTTGGCTGTTCCAGCACGATGGTTTTAGTCGAATGACCCGCCTCATCTTGCACGCTTGGGGAGTCCAGCAAGTCAACTTCCCCTTTGTGCAAAAAGATTTGCAACGCAGCATCCCCGGGATACAGAATATTGGTCGTATTCGGCAAAACACCTACCACACCATCAGAGAGCGACCTTACTACAAGCGCACACCCACCAACCGTCCCATACAAGCCAGAGTTTCGCACCTGCGCGGCAGAGTTGCCGACGGCGACTACCAAGGGATGCTCATTATCGGGCGGTACCATATCAAATAACAACACACCCACCTCCTTTCGG
>JAEUNN010000417.1 GCA_016791085.1 Rhodocyclaceae bacterium
CAAGTAACCCTGGCTGCCACCAAACTGCTGCGCCAGTTCGATTCCCCGTTTACGCTGCATACGCGCGAATACCGCCTGGTGGCCTATGTCGGGGCGGTTTGTGCGCCGGACCAGGCGAACAGCGTGGACGACCTGCTCATGTTCGTGCGCCTGTCCTCGTTCGAGGCGCGCACACGCGGCAGCCGGCTGGAACTGTTCCGCGACGAACTGAACCGCGCCTCGGCACACCATTTCGAAATCGAGCGCGAATTGTCGCAAGCGCTCGAAAATGAACAGATAGAGTTGCACCTGCAGCCGCAGATCGACGCCGCCACCGGCTATTGCCTGGGCGCCGAAGCGCTGCTGCGCTGGAACAATTCCGCGCGTGTGGCGGTTCCGCCGCAACTGGTGATCGAGGCGGCGGACCGCGCCGGGCTGAGCGCGCAACTGACGCGCTGGGTCATCGTGAGCGCCTGCCGCATGCTGGCGCAACTCACACAGGAAGATCCGTCGTTCAACCTGTCGGTCAACATCACGGCAAACGACCTCAAGGATGCCGAATTGCCCGATCTGCTGCAGCAGGCGCTTACCACCTTCGGTGTGCCGGCGCACTGTTTGACGCTGGAGCTGACCGAAAACGCCATGATTACCGACGAGCAGCGCTGTCTCGAAATCATGGCCAGGCTGCGCCAGATGCGTTTGCGCCTGTCGATCGACGATTTCGGCACCGGATATTCGTCCATGGTCTATCTGCGCCGCATGCCGGTGCAGGAGCTGAAAATCGACAAGGTGTTCGTGCAGCGCCTGGCTCAGTACGGACGCGATCGCGAAATCGTGCGGTCGCTGGTGGGCCTGGGCCACGGCCTGGGTCTGGAAGTCGTTGCCGAAGGCGTGGAAGATGGCGGCGTGCTGGATCTGTTACGGTCCTATGGCTGTGACCGCATGCAGGGCTTTCACATCAGTCCGCCCTTGCCGCGCGCGCAATTCATCGAGTGGTGGCGCCAGGGCCGGCGCAAGCCCATAGGCGAGTACTGAGCGCCGCGCGTCGCGGCCGGGCGGTTTGTGCACCTGGCCTATAATTTCTCGCCTTGCCGCCGTTGCTGGAGTGATCCCCATGAAGTCCCTGCGCCACCTCTGTGTCGCGATGTGCTGTTGCATCGCGCTCTGCGCACATGCCGCCAAACCAAAATCTGCGCCGCCCGCCAAAGCTGCCGCGGTTCCGGCCGGTCCGCTCGAACTGGCGCACGAGTTGTCGCGCGACGAAGCCGGTCAATTGCAGAAATTGGTCAATCGTTACAACGCCGGCAACCCGCCACGCAAGATCGAAATTGTCGATGGCAAGTTCGATCCTGCCGCAGCCGCCAAGTTGCCGGCGCTGTTCATACTTGGCGAGGACCATGCCTCCTGGGTCGGCGCCGGCCGCATCAAGGTCAAACCCATATTCCAGCTCATGCGCGAAGCTGGCATCACGATGGACACGCTCAAGCCGCCGCCGCAAATGAGTCCGGCGTCGCTGGATGCCGGCGGGCGTTTGGCCGGCCTGCCGCTGGGACTGGCCACTCCGGTCATGTACATCAACCGCCCGGCGTTCAAAAAAGTCGGCCTGAACCCGGATGACCCGCCCAAAACCTGGTGGGAACTCCAGGACGCGCTCGGCAAGTTGCACGACTCGGGATCGGCCTGCCCTTACACCTCGGCGCGGCCGGTCTGGATCCACCTCGAAAACATGGGGGCCTGGCACAACGAACCTTTCGCCGCAGGGCGCGGCGGACAGGATGGTCCGCTGGCAATCAACGGCCTGTTGCAAATCAAGCATCTGGCGCTCATGGCGAGCTGGTACAAAAGCCGCTATCTGCGCCTGTTCGGCCACGACGACGATGCCGTGGAAAAATTCGTCAAAGGAGAGTGCCAGGTGCTGACGGCGGCCTCGTCGGCCTACCCGTCGCTG
>JAEUNN010000468.1 GCA_016791085.1 Rhodocyclaceae bacterium
CTTCCAGATAGGCCTGGATAGGCAGCGCCTGCTGCAGAAGGATGGGATTCATCAACATGGAATGGATAGGAGCGAAGGTTCAGGCAAGCCTGACTGCATGCTTCATGCCATGCCGGCCGCGGCAAAACTGGATGTTACGAATGCGTTACTTACGCGCGCGCCTGAACATTTTCGGTGCGCGCAATACCCTGGATTTGCACCACGAAAGTGCATTAAAACTTTCTAATGCACTGATACTGTGACCCTGGGCGACAAACTAATGCAGTGCCGCCGGAGCGCTTCGATGGTTCGGCCGCGACGGGCGCACGGCCCGGCTGCCAGGCGCTCCGGGCTGGCCGGGCAGACCGAAACGATGCCATCCGGATAGCCCGGGAATCGCCCGCCGGCAGGCCGCGCAGCTGTCCGCCAGGCGCCGGCAGGCGGGTAGCGGGCCGCGCCGCGCGCGGCCTGCGTCCGATATTTACTTGACGCCGTAGCGGCGCAGCCACTCCAGCATTTGCTGCCAGGCGTCCTCCGCCTCGGCCTTGCGGTAGGACGGACGATAGTCGGCGTTGAAAGCATGGCCGGCGTCGGGATAGACGCGGATATACGAAGGCTGTCCGGCCGCCTTGAGCCGCTTGTTCATTTCTTCCACGTCGGTTTGCGGAATGCCCTGGTCCTTGCCGCCATACAGGCCCAGCACGGGTACCGTGAGACTGTCGGCCCAATCCAGCGGGTGGCGCGGCTGGTTGGCGCTCACGTTGTCGCGCAGGCGGCCGTACCAGGCGACGCCGGCTTTCACCTTGGGGTTCCTGGTGCAGTACATCCAGACCTGGCGGCCGCCCCAGCAAAAGCCGATAACGCCCAGGCGCCGCGTGTCCGCCTGCTCGCTGGCAGCCCAGGCCACGGTGGCGTCGAGGTCGCCGAATACCTGCTGGTCCGGCACTTTGGCCACGATGTCGCGCAGCAACTGCGGAATGCCTTCGATCTTGCGCGGATCGCCCTGGCGCGCGAACAGTTCCGGTGCGACCGCGAAATAACCCAGTTTGGCGAGGCGCCGCGTGACATCCGCGATATGTTCGTGCACGCCCCATATTTCGGAAATGACGATCACCACCGGCGCGTGTTTCTTGCCGGCCGGCGCGGCGCGGTAGGCCGGTATCGTGCCATCCGCGACCGGGATGCGCACTTCCCCGGCAATCAGTCCTGCGCTGTTGGTCGTAATAAGCTGCTGCGCCATGATGGGCTGTGCCGCGAGGGCAAAGCCGGCGCCCAGTGAAGTCACGATGAAACCGCGGCGGCCGGACGGCGCGCCCGCGACCAGGCTGTCCAATTCGGACGGAATGTCAGGCATGGTGCTCTCCTCGGTGGGCCACTGGATGTAGCCACGTAATCGGTTGCAAGGGCTGTATTGCCGCAACGTGGCGCGTGCCAGGCGAACTTTACAGCAGCTGCTTCCCGGCAGGCATGGGCGCGCCTGCGGGCAGGGCGTTCAGCGCACTTCGGGCTGCAGTACCTGCACGTCGCGCGCGGCGATGAGCGGCCCGGCCACCCGGCGGTAGGCATGCATGTGCTCGGCCTGCCAGTGCGCCTCGAGCGCGGCGCGGTCCGCCCATTGCTCGTGAAACAGAAATTGCTCCGGCAATTCGGTGTGACGGTAAAGCTCATAGGCCAGGCAGCCGGCCTCGCGGCGCGTGGCCTCCACGAGCACGCGCATGGCCTGTTCGAGCGCGTCCGCGCAGTCCGGTTTGGCGGTGATTCGGGCGGTGACGACCAACTGCGGCATGTTTTTCTCCTGTTCTAGCCCGCGGCCGGCGCGGGAGGCTTGCGGCGCTTGCCCGGTGCGCGTAGCGCCGGGATTGGCATATAGTGGCAGGAATGGCGGGCCCCACGTGGCGGCGCAGCCAGCCTGTCTGCGACCCCAGGATCGATATGCTCGTTCCCTTTCGCCAAACTTGCATTCTACTAGCGTGTTGCGCGGCGCTTTGCGCCGCCTGCGTGCGCGCCCAGGGGGCTGGCGAGGGCGGAGGTCTATCGATTTGGTGGTCGGGCGCACTCGATCTGCCCGATAGCTCCGCGCTGGATGCCCGCTACGCGCGCCCCCTGCAAGACCCGATAGACGAGATGCGCCAGGATGTGCCTGCGCGCGCGGTCGATTGTGCGAGCTTGCTGGCTTTGCGCGGCGCCGGCTACGAGCCGCGCGGCAACTGGGCGTTTGCCGCCGAACGCGCCGAGGGCGCGCGCTGCCTGGCGTTGTCGGCCCTGCGCGGCGCGCGTGCGGCGCGACTGAGCCAAGTTGCCGATTTCCGCCTGGACGGGCACGCCGCGGCCTTGCTGCCGGCCGCGCTGGCGGTGTCCTTCAGCCGCGATCAGGCCGCCGCCGCCCTGCGTGCCGCGCAGGGCGGCGTGAGCTGGCAGGACTGGCAGCCGGCCTTGTCGGCGCGGGCCGAGGGCGACCGCCTGGTGATTACCGACGACGTGAGCCGCGCGGTCGTGCGCCTGTATGCGCGCGCCGATTTCGACGGCGACGGCATCGAGGACCTGCTGGTGGCCGTGGACGAAGCGGCGACTTCCGGCAGCTATGAAAATACGCGCCTGTGGCTGCTCACGCGGAGAGATCCGGGCGGCGTGCTGAGCGTGCTGCGGCAGTTGCAATAGCCGGCACGCGCGGCGCCGGCGCTATTGCTTGGGCGCCGCCTTGGCGGCCGCTTCGAACAGTTGTTTGCGCTTGGTGTTGCGGCTGGCCTGGCCTTCCAGTTTCGCACACAGGTCGGCCGCCGCCTGCCAGTCGCCGCTTTCGGCGGCTTCCTTGAGTTTGCCGCCGCCGGCATTTTTGGATGCACCGGAGGCGCCGTACTGGTAGGCAATGTCGGTCAGCGCCTGTTTCGCGTCCGACGGATAGTTCGAAAAATCCTTGAAGTAGCTGGGCAGTTGTTTCTGGAAGGTTTTGACATCGGCAAGCCAGCGCTCGCCTATGTCCGTGGGCGTCATGTCGAGTTTGGTGAATTGCTCGTAATGGGATGCCGGCCTGCCCTTGGGAAATTTTTCCGGATCGGGCTTGGCTTCCTGCACGGCCTTGTAGTCCGCCTCGATTTCTTCGGCCGTGGCGACTGCCTGCGTGTCGCGATTGTAGAAGCGCAGCTTTTTCGCGTCTTCCACGCCGGGCAGGTAACAACCTATGCCGACCGTCACCTTGTTCTTGGTGTCGAGGTACATATAAGACAGGTTGCCCTCGTTGGCGACGATCAACTCGTACAGCACCGCATAGCCGGCCGGCGGAGTCCAGGCTTTCCAGAGCGCCGGATCTTTGGTGGCTTTCGCCTTGCTCGGCAGGTCGCTGCCGGTGACCACCGGTGTGCCGTCCGCGGCGCGTGCCGGCGTGCCGGCTGCGCAATTGGGCAGATCGCCCAGCCAGGGCAGCGTGGGGTCGGCATGGTCGCGCCAGCCCAGAGGTCCGGGCGTGTCGCCCAGCAGGCTCGTGAAATTGCTGTCGCCCTGGTCCAGCACCCCCAGCGGGCCCGGACTGCGCGCCGGTATGCGATACGGACCCGGTAAGCACTGCAGCGGCCCGGGAATGCGGGAACCTGCCATGGTTTGCTCCTGTTCGGGTACAAGCGCGCGCAGCTTGCGCGCGTCCATGCCAAGCAAGTTTAGCAAGCCGCCGTTCGGGTTTGGCGCGCGTTGCCTGCGATGTCGCGGCGGGCGGCACGGCCGGCGCCAAATCCACGCGCTGCGCGAGGCGCCCGGGCGTGCTGCATGGGTCGCCATGGGAGCCAGCCGCGCGGGCGGCTTACATCCACTTGTAGCGCAGGCCCAGCCAGGCGCCGCGCGGCGCACCGGGGCCGCGGAACTGTTCCGGCAGGGCATTATTGGGGTCGAAACTTTTGCCCGGATTGGCGAACACGTTTTCGCCCAGCACACCGAAATTCGCGTACTTGCGGTCGAACAGATTGGCGATGCGGGCATAAATTTCCAGGCCGCGCGACAATTCGACGCGGCCGTCCAGATTCACGACCACATAGCCCGGCACGCTGCCGTTGGCGTCGCGGTTATTTTCGTCGCCGCGCGCAAACACCGAACTGGAATAGTTGATCGACGCGCCCGCCGTCGCCGTGTCGCTGAATTCGTAATCGAGGCGCAGCTTGATGTTGTGGCGGGGTATGCCGGGGATGCGGTTGCCCGGCCCGACCTGGATGTCGCCGCCGGCGTCGGCGCTGGAATTATTCGGCGAATGCACCACGAAGGACGATTCGAAAGTCGCTTCGACATAGGCATAGCGCAGGCCCGCGCTGAACTTGCCGGCGTGCGCGGTATAGCCGAACTCCATGCCCTGGCGCCGGGTGCGCCCGACGTTCTGGAAATACCCGGCATTGACCGCCGCGCCGCCGGCCGAAATGAACTGGATGTCGTCGCTCAATACGGTGCGGTAGATAGCCGCGCTCCAGTCGTCGTTGCCGCGCAGCTTGCCGCGCGCGCCGGCTTCCAGCGTGCGCGATACCACCTTTTTGAGCGGCGGATCGGCCAGGAAATTGTTGGGCAGCCGGCAGGGTGCGTTGGGATCGGCACAGGCAAGCTCTATCGGCGTGGGGGCGCGCATGCCTTCGTTGTAGGTGGCATAGGCCGTCAGTTTTTCGGCCGGCGCGAAATTGATGCCCACGGCCGGGTTGAAGCGCACGTAGGTGCTGCTGCCGTTGAGCGCCGGCGTAAGTCCGGTGCGGTCTTCGATGCGTATGTGCGTGCGGTTGTAGCGGCCGGACAGCGTGAGCGTCCAGCGCGGGTCAAGTTTGAGCGTGTCGGTGAAATACAGGCCGTAATTGCTGTTTTCGGTGTTCGCGTCGGTATCCAGCCGGAAATCCGACGTGGCGCGCGTGCCGCGCGTCGAGGTGAATTCCGCATCCTG
>JAEUNN010000476.1 GCA_016791085.1 Rhodocyclaceae bacterium
CTCAGATTGGCGGCAACCGCACCGCCATGTACGCTAATGCCGCCGGTTTCGCCGCTCAGGCCCGCCACGATGGTTTGTGCGCCTTCCGCGGACAGTTCCGCCGGCCCGCTCTGGCAGCACGAGCCGACCAGCAGGTCGTTGTTTGCATTGCCGGTAATCGTGAGGTTCTGCGCGCCGGTCGAATAGATGCGCGCCATGCCGACGTCGCCGGCGATGCGCACGCCGCCGGAAGAATTCGTTACCGTCAGGACTTGCTGGCCGTTCGAATAATTGGCCAGTTCGGCCGTACCGCTGCCGCCATTGACCACCTGTATGCCGTAGAACAGTCCGCTCGGGCCGTTGAGCGTGATCCGCTGTTCGCTGCCGTTGGCGCCATTCGCGCGCGCATTGGCGATGATCGCATCGTTTCCGGTCGCGGCATTCAGGTTGATCGCCGAGGCCGTGATGAGCTGCCCGCTCGCCGCCAGCACTTGCGCGTGTTCGCCGGCCGAACTGCCGGCGCTCACCGACATGCCGCCGGCCAGGGTGTAGGACTGGCTGCCCGCGCTCTGCAAGGTGCTAAGTCCGTCCATCACGATGAGCCCGGCCTGGATTTGCTGCACCCCCGAACCCGTATTGACGACCTCGGCGCCGGTCAGCGTGGTATCTCCGCCATTCGAACCTTCGAGGCGCAATTGCCCCGCAGTGGACAGGGATTGCGTGCCATGGGCGCTGATTTGCGCGTGCGCGCCGCTGGCAGTTCCGGCGTAGAGCTGAATTTCGCCCGGGTTGGCCGCGTTATTGCCGGCAATGATGGTCTGGTTGCCGCCCGCGATGACCGCGGAAAGTCCGCTGCCCGAACCGTAGTCGCCGACCACCAGCAGGTTTTCCGCATCCAGGTTGGTGGCACTGCCCGATATCTGTATGGATTGCGCGGCGGACGCAAATATTTTTGCCGTGCCGGCGCTGCCCAGCACGGTAATCCCGGCGCTGTCGGTGACCGTCAAGGCCTGGTTGCCGCCGAGATTTTCCACGGCCGCCACGCCGCCCGCACCGGCATTGCGTATTTCCACACCGGTGCCGGCGCCACCATTGGAAATCGTGATCAGTTGCGCGCCACTCGTCACGTTGCGCAATAGCGCGTCGTTGCCGGCCAAGGCGGTCACGGTGAGCGAGCGCGCGGCGATGGTCTGTCCCAGCTGGGCATCGACGATGGCGCTTTGCCCGGAACTTGCACCGCTCAGTATGAGCAGATCGCCGCTCAGGGCGATGCCCTGTGCCCCCGCACTTTGCACGGCGGCATTGCCGCGCACGCCCAGCGACACGGCCTGAATATCCTGCAGGCTGCCGCCGGTTTGCAGGATGGCGGCGAACGCCGCGTTGCTGTCGATATCCTGCGTGCCGGTCAGATTGATATCGCCGCCGGCACGTATGGTCTGATTCAGTCCGGCGCTGATTTTCGCATCCGCGCCCAGGCCCGAGCCCACGGTAAGGCTAATGCCGCCGGCCGTAATGCTCTGCGTTCCGCCCGCGCTCAGCAAGGACTGGCCCAGCGCGGCCGACGCGCCCAGGTGCAAGGCGTTGCTGTCGGTGCCGGTAATACTGATGGACTGCGCACCGGCCGCGTCCATGCTGGCCGTGCCGCCATGGCCGCTTATCGTGACAGCGGAAGCGTCCTGAACCGAAATGGTCTGGGTGCCCAGGGCGCGATTCGACACGGCCGCCGTGCCACTGCCGAAATTGTCCACGCTGATGCCGCTCGACCCGGGCAAGGTCTGTACCAGCGTAAGGGTTTGCGCGCTGGCGTTTTGCGCCGCCGTGGCGTTGTTCTGCAAAACCGCGTCATTGCCGGACACCGCGCTCAGCGACAGGGCGCGCGCGGATATGCTCTGACCGGTTTCGGCCCATACCCGGGCATGCGCGCCGGCCGACGAACCCGACGCCACTTCCAGCAGGCCGCTGGTGCTTATGCTCTGGCTGCCCTGGCTGGCGAGCAGGGCCATGCCGCCGCCGCCGGATATCGCGATGCCGCCGGAGTCGCCGTTGGCTTCCAGGGTTTGCGTGCCGCCGCCGCCGGTGGTAACCGATACCGGCCCGGAATTCGCACTGAGCGTGATGCCACCCAGCGCGGCGCTCAAGGTCTGGCTGCCGCTGCCCAGCACGCTCACCGTGGTAGAGATGCAATCGCTGAAACAATCTATGGTGATGTCGCTACCGGTGAGTGTCATCGAGCCGGTATTGGCATTGGTCGTACCGACCTGCAGCAGGGTCGAGCCGGAGCCCCCGCCTAGGTTGAGGCTGCTTGCCAAACCGCCGGCCAGATCGGCATTCAGGGCCAGATTGCGGTTGTCCGCCAGCACGATCTGGCCGCCGAAATTCACGTCTATGCTTTGCTGCGCATTGGCCGTCAGGTGGTGATCGAAAGGCGCGGCCGGCGCCCCCACCGCGGCGGAAAACGTGATGCCGCCACCCGAAGTTAACAACAGCGTGGAAGCATGCACGCTGCTGCCCGCCAGATCGGCATTGACCAGAATGTTGCCGCCGGTGGTT
>JAEUNN010000481.1 GCA_016791085.1 Rhodocyclaceae bacterium
GCACAGGCCGAAAAACGGCGCCCGCAGTTTATCCAGCAGGGCATGTCCGAACACCACGCAAAGCAAGGCCTCGCGCATGCGCGCGCGGCGCTCCCAGAATGCCGCGACCCAGCGCCGCTCGCGCAGCAATTGCGCCAGTTCTGCATCGGCGTGCAGAACCAGCACGCCATCCTCATCGAATTGCGTGGCGGCGTCGCGTACCGGCCCGCGCGCCGCGCCGGGGCCCGCGTCGTGGCGCAGGTGGCGTTCGGTCAGCGCCGCTTTGGCGCGCGGAAAACCCAGCCATATCAGGGCGTGGAAGGTGTCGTGCCAACTGCCCTCGCGCGTGTGCACAACCCCGCTGGACGCGATGCGGCTTTCGTAGGCGCCGGAATCCACCTCGGCGCAAAAACGGATGGGCAGCCCGCCCGGCCCGACCGGCCGGCCCATGCGCGCCACGGCGGCGTCCATTTCGGCAACCCCGGGCGGCGCACCGGCCGGCAGGCGCGCGGCAAGCGCGCGCAGCGGCTGGTACAAAAACAGCGGCGGCAAATCCACGCCGCGCTATTGCCCGGCGGCCTTGGCGATGAAGCGCAGCTTGCCGTCCTTGCGCGCGAAACTGCCCAGGGGCTGCGGCGCCTCGCCCGGCGCCGGCAAGGTTTTGAGGCTGCAATCGGCCGTGCTGGCGGCATACCAGTTATTGCCCTGGCTGAGCAGGAAGGCGTTTTCCTGCGCTCCGGGGTAGAGCACCACCACGCCGTTCTTGAGCGACACCGCCTTGAGCGGGTAACGGCGCTGGCAGTCGGGCAGCCGCGCCACGACCAGCGCGGTATCGTAACTGTCGCTCCAGGGAAAAGCCTTGTCGCGCAGCACCGTCAGCGCGTGATCGCGCTTGTCCACGATGTAGGACGCGCTGTCACTTTCGCAACCGCCCAACAGCAGGCCGGCCGCCAGCAGCAGGAGTGGCCCAGAATACCTCATGAGCCCGGCGCCAGTTTCCAGTCCAGCGTGCCGCCGGCAAACAACGGCACCAGCGGATCGTTATCGAGATACGGCAAATGCGGCGGCACGCCTTGCGGCTCGCGCGCCAATGTGATGGTGTCGGTATTGCGCGGCAGGCCGTACCAGTCCGGCCCGTTGAAACTGGCGAATGCTTCCAGCAATTCCAGCACCCCGGCCGCCTCAAAGGCCTGGGCGTACAGCTCTATGCCGGCGTACGCGGTATAGCAGCCGGCGCAGCCGCAGGCGGCTTCTTTGGTGCTTTGCGCATGCGGCGCCGAATCGGTGCCGAGAAAAAATTTCGGCGACGCGGAACGGATCGCATCCACCAGCGCCAGCCGGTGGCGCTCGCGTTTCAAAACCGGAAGGCAGTAGTTGTGCGGCCGTATGCCGCCCTGAAACAGCGCATTGCGATTGAGCAGCAGATGATGCGCGGTAATCGTGGCGGCCACGTTGGCAGCGCTGCCCATTACGAACGCCGCTGCCTGTTCCGTCGTGATGTGTTCGAGGACGACTCGTAAATCCGGATGGCGGACAAGCGTGGGCTCGAGCACGCGTTCGATAAAAACCGCTTCGCGGTCAAATATATCCACAGCAACATCGGTCACCTCCCCATGCACCAGGAGCGGCATGCCCAGCGCGGCCATGCGCCCCAGCACCTCGTCACAACGTTCAAGATCCGTCACGCCGGATGCCGAATTGGTGGTCGCGCCGGCCGGATACAGCTTCACCGCATGCACGAAGCCGCTGTCCCGGGCGCGCTCGATTTCGTCAGGCGCCGTGTCGTCAGTCAGGTACAACGTCATGAGCGGCTCGAACTTGAATCCGGCCGGAATCGCCGCCACGATGCGCTCGCGATAGGCCGCCGCGTCGGCCACCGTAACCACCGGCGGCTTCAGGTTGGGCATGATGATGGCGCGGCCGAAACGGCGCGCCGTGGCCGGCAGCACGGCGGCCAATGCGGCGCCGTCGCGCACGTGCAGATGCCAGTCGTCGGGGCGGGTAAGGGTGAGCGTATCCATGGCTTGCGGGTTCAGTCTTCGGATGTTTGTGCGGATAGCGCGAGCGCATGCTCGTAGAGCGCATTGCGCGCCGCGCCGGTCAGTTCTGCGGCAAGTTTAACCGCCTGTTTGAGCGGCAGTTCGGCCAGCAGCACGGCCAGCGTGCGGGCGGCCGCGGCGTCCAGCGGCGCCCCCGTCCGGCGCGGCGCGGCCGACACCGCCAGCACGAATTCCCCGCGCCGGCGCTGTTCCTGTTCGGCCAGCCAGTGCGGCGCTTGCGGCAGCGGCAGGCGCACGATCTGCTCGAAAGTTTTCGACAGTTCGCGCGCGATCAGGATTTCGCGTTCGGGCTGCAGCACGGCGGCCAGATCATCGACGCATTCGGCGATGCGGTGCGGCGCCTCGTAAAACACCAGCGCGGCGGGTATGTCGCGCAGGCTTTCGATCTGCGCGCGGCGCGCGGCCCGCTTGGGCGGCAAAAAGCCGGCAAACACGAATTGCTCGTCGAGCAGACCGCCCGCGCTCAAGGCAGCCACGGCGGCGCACGGCCCGGGCAAGGGCACCACCGGCAGCCCGGCTTCCTGCAAGCTGCGCACCACGCGCGCGCCGGGGTCGCTCCAGCCCGGCGTGCCGGCATCGCTCAGCAGCGCCACCACCTTGCCCTCGCCTACCGCCTGCACCAGCCGCGCCGCCGCGGCGCGCTCGTTGTGTTCATGCACCGCAATCAATTCCGCGCGCACGCCGTAGTGCTGCAACAGGCGCATGGAGTGGCGCGTGTCTTCGCAGGCGATCAGGTCGGCCGCGCGCAGCACGTCCAGCGCACGCAGCGTCAGGTCGGCGAGATTGCCTATCGGCGTCGCAACCACATAGAGCGCCGCGCCCACGGCGCGGCCGGCAGGAATATCGGACATGCGGAATCCGGACGGTAAGGGCCGAGCATAGCACCGCGCGCGCGGCGCGGCGGGACTACAATCGGCAGCGGCCGGAAGTGACCATCCCGCTTCGTGGTGGCGCCGGCAGCAAAGGAGATGTGCGCATGGCGCGCCACAACGACGACGGCCGCGCCGCCGAAACTCTGGCGGCCCAGCACTTGGCACGTCACGGCCTGACCGTGATCGAACGCAACTGGCGCGCGCGCGGCGGCGAACTCGATCTGGTATGCCGCGACGGCGCCACCCTGGTATTCGTCGAAGTACGCCTGCGCAAGAGCGCGCGCTACGGCGGCGCGCTGGAGAGCATAGGCGCGTCCAAGCGCAACCGGCTCATCGCCGCGGCCGAACAATACCTGGCGCAGCACCCGGCGGGCGCCTGCCGCTTCGACGTGGTACTGCTGGATGCGGTCGCAGGCGGCCGCGTCGAGTGGATACGCGATGCGTTCGACGCCGGCTGATCCAGGACCGCGCCCCTGCCCGCGCCTCGCGCGTGCGGCACTGCTGGGCATGGTGCTGCTCGCCGCGGCGGCCGGCGCCTACGCCCAGAGCGTGCGCCTGCTGGTGCAAAGTTCTCCGCTGGCGGGCTTTCAATTTCACGCCGGACCCGACCTGTGGGCGCAACTGCAGGTCGGCGACAGGCTGGAACTGGTACGCGAACCGGCCAACCCGCACGACCCCAATGCAGTGCGCGTGGATTGGCGCGGCCACAAATTGGGTTACCTGCCGCGGCGCGAAAACGCCCTCGTGGCGGAACAGATGGATCGCGGCGCCCGAGTCGAAGCGCGCATCGCAAAACTCACCTCCGCCGCCGATCCCTGGGCGCGCCTGCAAATCGACGTATTGCTGGTGCTCTGATCGCGGCGCCACTGCCAGCATTGCCAGGCCTCGTCACCCGTTACAGCACCAAGGGATTACACACTGCTTTGCGGCGACGATTTTTTGCGCCTATCATGTATGAATTGCGCTGGAACGATCATAAATGCACGCAACGCCCACAACCCGCGCGCACCCTGCATATGCCGTTTCGGCCGGCATGTCGATACTTACTTTCGTCGTATTAAGCGGCTGCGTCGGCACCAGCATCACGCCACAAACCCAGGCCCATCTCGCACGTGCCGACAGCAAGTCGTTGGAAAAACAATCGATTCCACCGCCTGTGCGGCATAGTTTCAGCCTGCCGCCTCCGTTACAGATTGCACCTGCAGAAACTTACAGCGTGGTCGTCAATCGCGTTGGTGTGCACGACTTATTATTCGCGCTGGCGCGCGATGCGCAAGTCAATGTCGATATACATCCAGGCATTAACGGAAACGTAACGCTCAACGCGCTCGATCAGACCCTGCAGCAATTGCTCACCCGCATCGCACGCCAGGTGGACATGCGCTTCGAACTGGAAGGCAATGTGCTCACGGTCATGCCGGACAGCCCCTACCTGCGGCATTACAAGATCGATTACGTAAATCTGGCGCGCGACACCACGGGCAGCCTGTCGGTCACCACCCAGGTGGCGAATACCGGTGCTGCCATGGGCACGGCCGCGGCCGGCAACAATTCGATCACGCGCATAGAAAACCGCGTGCAGAACCATTTCTGGGAAACCCTGGTGCAGAACGTCAAAGACATCCTGCATGAAACCGACAAAATCCTGCCCGAAGGTTCCAGCGAAACCACGGTAGAAAAAAACGACACACAAAGCACCACCGGCACCGGTGCGACACCCGCTGCGGCGGTGCCGGCCGCCGCAGCAGCCCCGGCGCGCACACGCAAGGGCGCCAGCGCGTCGCCGGGCGGCGCCGCCACACTGGCAGCCAGCCCCAACCCGGCCAGCCTGCGCAACCAGGCCACCACGGTAACCCGCACCATCACCTATCGCGAGGCCGCCTCGGTCATCGCGCATGCCGAATCCGGCGTGCTGTCGGTGCGCGCCACCGCGCGCCAGCACGAAAAGATCGCCGAATTTCTCGACCACGTCATGCATGCCGCGCGCCGCCAGGTGCTCATCGAAGCCACGGTGCTGGAAGTGCAACTGTCCGACAACTACCAGCAGGGCATAGATTGGTCGCGCCTGCGGCTGGACGGAACCGGCTTCCGCTTCAGCCAGCGCGCGGCCGGCACGCTTGCGGCGCCACCCGCCAGCCTGTTCGAACTGGGTTACACCAATCCCGACTCGCGCTTCGGCAATCTCAGCGCCACGGTGCGGCTGCTCGAATCTTTCGGCAACGTGAAGGTGCTGTCGAGCCCCAAGCTGTCGGTCATGAACAACCAGACCGCGGTACTCAAGGTGGTCGATAACGCCGTCTATTTCACGATACAGAGCAACACCAACCAGAACCAATCCACCACCACGACCACCTTCACGACCAATCTGTATTCGGTGCCGGTCGGCTTCGTCATGAACGTGATTCCCCAGGTCAGCGAGGCCGGCGCCATCGTGCTCAACGTGCGGCCCAGCGTATCGCGCATCATAGGCACGGTGGCCGACCCCAACCCGGAATTGAAGCGTGCCGGGGTGACCAGCGAAATTCCCGTGATACGCACGCGCGAAATGGAGTCGGTGCTGCGCGTGGAGGACGGCAACATCGCCGTCATGGGCGGCCTCATGGAAGACGTGCTGGACCGCCGCGACGACACGGTGCCGCTGTTGTCGCGCCTGCCGGTGGTGGGCGGGCTGTTTTCGAATCGCAACGACACGGTGCGTAAAACCGAACTGGTGGTATTCCTGCGCCCCACCGTGATACGCCGCGCATCGCTCGAAGGCGATTACGGCCATCTGGCCGGAGCGCTGCCTGGACGCGATTTTTTCCGCAACAACCCGGAGCCGGCGCCCTGGTCCGGCGTGGCGGGCGGCGATGGTCAGCGCTGAACTTCAGCGCATTGCCGCGGCCGGCGCCGCTTGCCTGGCGCTGGGTATGGGCGCCGGGTTTGCGCGCGCGGAAGCGCCCGCCAGCGCCACCGCCGAAGCCGGCACGAGCGGCGACCCGCCGCGCGTACGCAGCAAGCGCCAGGCGCGCCAGGCCGACCCCGATCTGCTGCGCGCCTGGCGCGCTTATGGCGAGGGCCAGTTGACCGCCGCGCGCGCCGCCTACGCAGCCGTGCTGGCGCGCGACGCACACAACGTGCAGGCCTGGAACGGCCTGGCCCTGGTCGCGCTGCGTGCAGGCGAGCATGCCCTGGCGCTGGAATGTTACCGCCGCGCGGCCGCCGCCGATCCCAAGGACGCGCAGGCTCAGGCGGCGCTGGCACTCATGGAACCCAGGCCGGCGCCCGACTCCCTGCTGCGCCTCAAGCAGCAACTGGCGGAACAGCCGCGCGCCGCGGCGCTGCATTTTGCGCTGGGGGCCCTGTACGCGGACCAGGCGCAATGGAGCGAAGCGCAGTCCGCATTTTTTGCGGCGGCCGGTCTGGACGCAGGCAACCCGGACTATCTGTACAACCTGGCGGTCAGCCTGGATCAACTGCGCCAGAGCGCGCCGGCCCTGCGCCACTATCGCGCGGCGCTGGCGGCGGCACGCAGCCGGCCCGCCGCATTCGATATCGACAAAGCGCAGCGCCGCGCCGCGCAACTGGCCACGGACCCGGAGCAGCCATGAAAGCCGCCACGGCGCTGCCGCTGGGCCAGCAACTGATCGCGCGCGGGCTGGTGAGCGAAGACCAGTTGCGCATCGCGCTCATGGAGCAGGATCGCAACAACCTGCCGCTGGGCAAGCTGCTGGTGCGCCTGGGTTTCGTGTCCGAAGCCGCGCTGCGCGACGCGCTGGGCGAAGTGCATGGCCAGCGCACGGTGGACCTCGCGCACACCCTGGCCGACCGTGAAGCGCTCGCGCTGGTGCCGCAGGACCTGGCGCGCCGTCACCACCTGCTGGCCTTGTCCTGGCAGCCCGCAGCGCGCCGCCTGACCGTCGCCAGCGCAGACGGCAACGACTTGCTGGCCATGGACCAGTTGCGCGCGCGCCTGCCCGCGGGCACCCAGATCGAAACCCTCATCGCGGGCGAATCCGACATCGCGCGCGCCATCGATCGCTACTACGGATTCGACCTGTCGCTGGACGGCATACTCAACGAAATCGAAACCGGGCGCGCCGATCCGCGCATGGCCGGGTCGGCCGCGAACGAATACAGCCAGCCCGTGGTGCGCCTGGTGGACGCGCTGCTGTCGGATGCCGTCAAGCGCGGCGCCTCCGACCTGCATTTCGAACCCGAAGAAAGTTTTCTGCGCATACGCCTGCGCATAGACGGCATCCTGCACCAGGTGCGCGCGCTGCATCAGTCCTACTGGCCGGCCATGGCCGTGCGCCTCAAGGTGATGTCCGGCCTCAACATTGCCGAGACGCGCGCGCCCCAGGACGGCCGCATCACGCTCAATACCAACGGCCGGCTGGTGGATTTCCGCGTGTCCGCGCAACCTACGCTGCACGGCGAAAACATTGTGCTGCGCATCCTGGACCGCGAGCGCGGCATCGTGGCGCTGGACGCGCTGGGCCTCGCGGATGGTCAGCTGGACATGCTCAAACTCATGCTGGCGCGGCCGTCCGGCATCATCCTCGTGACCGGCCCCACCGGCAGCGGCAAAACCACCACGCTGTATTCGGTGCTGTCGGCCATCAGTTCCGAGTCCATCAACGTCATGACGCTGGAAGACCCGGTCGAATACCCGCTGCCGCTGATACGCCAGACTTCGGTGGCCGACGCCGTGAAGCTCGATTTCGCGAACGGCATACGTTCCATCATGCGCCAGGACCCGGACGTCATCCTGGTCGGCGAAATACGCGACACCGACACCGCGCAGATGGCCTTCCGCGCCGCCATGACCGGCCACCAGGTGTTTTCCACCCTGCACACCAATTCCGCGCTGGGCGCCATACCGCGCCTTTTAGACCTGGGCATATTGCCGGACATACTGGCCGGCAACGTGATAGGCGTGATCGGCCAGCGCCTGTTGCGCCGGCTGTGCCCGGAATGTCGCAGGCCCTGCCCGGCCGACGCGGCGGAACTGCAAGTGCTGGGCTGGCGCGAAGACCGCCCGGCGCCCACGCTGTTTCGCGGCGCCGGCTGCGCCCAGTGCCACCACCAGGGCTATCGCGGGCGCCTGGCCATCATGGAAATCATGCGCCTGGACGCGGATATCGACGACCTCATCGCGCGCCGCGCCCTGCCGCGCGAACTGCGCGCCGCGGCGCGCGCCAAAGGCTTCCGCAGCCTGGCCGACGACGGTTTGCGGCGGGTGCTGGACGGCTCCACCTCGCTCGCGGAACTGACCCGCGTGGTGGACCTGACCGACCGCATGTCGGCCGCGGCCGGCGACTGGGCCGCCTGAACGGCCTCCGGGCGCGGCCATGAGCATCCACCGCTACAAAGCCGTCAATGCCGACGGACGCGTCGTGCACGGCCAGATCGAAGCCGCCAACGCGGTCGACCTGGAGCTGCGGCTTGCCCACATGGGGCTGGATTTCGTATCCGGTGCGCCGGAACGCCGCCGCTTCCGCCTGGGCCGCCGGCGCAACCTGCCGCGGCGCGAACTGATTGCCTTCTGTTTTCACCTCGAACAACTGCAGAAGGTCGGCATAGGCATGCTCGAAGCGCTGTCCGATCTGCGTGCCTCCACCGAACACGAGGGCATGCGCGGCGTGATCAATGCGGTATTCGAAAGCGTACAGGGCGGGCGCACCTTGTCGCAGGCGCTGGACGAACACCCGCGCGCCTTCAGCCGGGTGTTCTGCGCCCTCGTGCGCGCCGGCGAAACCAGCGGCACCTTGCCGCAGGTGCTGCGCGAACTGACCGAAGCGCTCAAATGGGAAGACGAACTGGCCGCCCACACGCGCTCGCTGGTCGCCTATCCGGCGTTCGCGGGCCTGGTGCTGCTGGCCGTGACGGGCATCCTGGTGTTTGTCGTGGTGCCCGAACTGGCCCACTTCCTGCGCGCCATGGGCGGCGAACTGCCCTGGCAGACGCGCGCGCTGATCGCGCTGGCAGAATTCCTGCGCGTCGCCTGGCCGCTGTTGCTGCTGCTGCCGGCCGCCGCCGTGGCGGCGCTGCGCGTCGCTTACGAATACAACGGCGCGGTGCGCTATCAGAGCGACCGGCTCAAACTGCGCCTGCCGCTGGTGGGGCCGGTGCTGCACAAAATCATACTGGCGCGGCTCAGTTCGGTATTCGCCATGATGTACGCGGCCGGCATCGCCGTGACCGACATCGTGCGCCAGTCCGAAGAAGCCGCCGGCAACGCGGTCATGCGCGACGCCCTGCGCCGCGCCGGCGCACTCATCCACGAAGGCCAGAATCTGACCCAGGCGTTCCAGGCGGCCGGACTGTTTCCGCCGCTGGTGTTGCGCATGCTCAGGGTGGGCGAAGCCACCGGCGGCCTCGACAACGCGCTCGCCAACGCCGCCTATTTCTATCACCGCGACGTGCGCGAATCGATCGCGCGCGCCCAGGCCGTGGTCGAGCCGCTGTTGAGCGTCATGCTGGGTCTGTTGCTGCTCATGGTGGCCATGTCGGTGCTGGGCCCGGTGTTCGACATGCTGGGCAAACTGCGCATCTGAACCGCCATGTCCGACGCGCGCCTGCTCTACATGTTCGACCAGGGCCTCGCGGCCTATCGTGCCGTGGGCGGCCGCCTGCAGGCGGAGGCCGAATTCGCCAACGACGCCGAAGGCCAGGCGCAATTCGCGGCTTATGTGGCGGAGCGCCGCGACAGCGTGTACAGCGTGCTGGCGGACCTGAGCGAAGAGGCCTATCACTTCGAAAAAGTGCCTTTCGTGCGCGGCGCGGACCGCAAGGCCCTATTCACGCGCAAGCTCGCACAATTCGTGTATGGCTCGCCGTATAGCGTGGTGATTTCGCACGGGCGCGAAAAAACCGGCCGCCGCGACGAGCGCGTGGTGTTCACCGGGCTGGCCCGGCCCGGGCAATTCGAGCCCTGGCTGCACGCCATCACGCAGCACGAAGCCGCGCTGGCCGCGCTGCACAGTCTGCCCATGGTCAGCACGGCATTGCTGCAAGCCCTGAAATGCCGCGACGAACGTCTGCTGCTGGTGTGCCGCACACGCGCCGGCCTGCGCCAGTGCTATTTCGAACACGGAGTGCTGCGCCTCGCGCGCCTCACGCCGGCGGCCCTGCTGTCGGGCCAGGCCGAAACCGGCGCGGCGCTGCAGGAAGCGCGCCGGGTTTGCCACTACCTCGCCGGCCAGCGCGCATTCGCGCGCGACGTCGTGCTGCCGGTGCTGTTCCTGCTGCCGGACGCCGAGTGCGCGCAGCTTGCGAACGCCGGTCTGGACGAGCCCGAACTGCGCGCCCTGCCCCTGGCGCTGGGCGAGGCCGCCGCGCGCTGCGGATTGCAGCCGCCGCCCGGCGACGGCTTGAGCGATACCCTGTTCCTGCACCTGATGCGCAAACATCCGCCGCGGCGCCAATTGGCCGGCCCGGCTTTGCGGCGCTTCGACGCCTTGCGGCGCCTGCGCCGCAGCATACCGCTCGCGGCCGCCGTGGCCTGTGCCGGCGCCGTGGCCGCCGCGGGCTTGTTGCTCTGGCAGGCGGCCGGTCTGGACCAACAAACCCACGCATTGCAGGCCGAGGCCGCGCGCGTGCAAGCCGACCTGGCCAGCCTGGAGCGCGCGCTGCCGGCGCCGCCTTTTGCATCCGACACCATGGCGCGCGCGGTGGCCGGGCTGGAAACCCTGGAGCGCGGCAATTTCGCGCCGCGCCTGTTGCTTGCGCCCTTGTCGCGCAGCCTGGATCGCTTTCCCGACATAGAACTGCAAAGCCTGGAATGGGCTTTGCTGCCGCCGCGCGCGGCATCCGCCACGCTGCCCGCGCGCGGTCCGCAAGCCAGCCTGACGGTGCATGCCGACCTCGCCGCCAGTGCCGCAGACGATATGCGCGGCGGCCTGGACCGCGTCGCCGCCTTCGCCGACGATTTGCGCGGCCAGGGCGTGGAAGTGGCCATATTGCGCCAGCCTTTCGACCTGGACGCCGGCGTCGCGCTGCGTGCCGCTGCAGAACTGCCGCAGGCGCCGCGCTTCGCAGTCCGCTTGCTGGCAGGCGGATCATGAACATTGCCGTCGAATGGCGCCACCTGCGCGCCAGCCTGTTGTCGGCAGCCGTGCTGGCGCTGGCCGGGGCGGCCACGCTGGCCTATGCGCTGCACGCCCGAACCGGCGCGGAAACGCAATTGCAGGCCGCGCGCGATGCGCTGTTGCGCGCGCGCCAAACGCTTGCCGGCGCCCGCGACGAGGCCGAACTGCAGAAGCGGCGCATCGCGCAATTCGAAGCCCTGCGCGCGCGCCGCCTGGTCGGGCCGGAACAGCGCGTGGAATGGCTGGAATTGCTGCAGAGCCTGGGCGCCGCGCGCCACCTGGCCGAACTGCGTTTCGATCTGGGCACGCAACATCCCATCGAAGCCGAATGGGTCGATCCCGACGCGGGCCAGTTGCAAATCATGGTGAGCACCATGCGGCTCGACTTCCCGCTCGACCACGAAATGCTCATGTTCGATCTGTTGCAGGACCTCGCCGCGCACGCGCCAGCACTCGTGCGCACGCGCAACTGCCTGTTGCGGCGCGACGGCGAGAGCCTGCGCGGCGAGTGCCGCATAGACTGGATAAGCTGGCAGGTGCGCCATGCGTAAATGTCTGGCCGGCACGGCCGCGCTGGCGCTGGCCCTGTATTGCGCGAGCGCCGGCGCGCAGGAAATCGGGCGCCTGTTTTTCACGCCGGCCGAACGCGCCGCGCGCGACGAATTGCGCCTGCACCCGCCCCAAGCGGCCGCGCCCGTGCCCACGCCGCCGTCGGTGAATGGCGTGGTGCGCCGCTCCGCCGGGCCGCCCACGCTGTGGCTGGATGGCATCGCCCATGATCTGGCCGGCGCACGCGCGCGCGGCGTGGTGCTGGGCCGGCGCGCCGGCGAAGTGCTGTGGCGGCACGGCGCCCAACTTTCCAGCCTGCCGGTCGGCAGCGTTCCGGCCGGGCGCGCCGGGTCCGATGAATAAGCGATCGCAGCGCGGCCCGCGGCAGGCGCGCGGCGGCGCCCTGCTCATGGCATTCGGCCTCGTATTCATGCTGGGCCTGGTGCTTTTCGTCAGCAATTTGCCGCGCCGCTCGCCGGATATCGCGGTCAGCGCAAAACTGCTGGCGACCGCGCGCGAAGCGCTCATCGCGCGCGCGGCGGCCGAGGACAACAGCCCGGGCAGTTTGCCCTGCCCGGATACCGACGGCGACGGCGACGCCGACTACGATCCCGGCGGGGCCAATCCTTGCCGCGGCGCGCTGGGCAGCGCCGCCTTTGTCGGCCACCTGCCCTGGAAAACCCTGGGCATCGCGCCGCCACGGGACCCTTCCGGCAACTGCATCTGGTACATCCTGGCGGCGCCCTTCCGCAACACCATACGCACCAGTTGGCGCGGCACGCCGGCGTATCCGGCGATCAACCCGGATACGCCGGCGCCGTTGCGCCTGCACCTGGCCGCAGGTGTGGAAGTCGCGGCGGCCGCCCTGCTCATCGCACCGGGCCCTCCGCTGCCCGGACAGGCGCGCAGCGGCAATGGCTGCGACGGCGTGGACGCGGCTGCCTGGCTGGATAGCGACGGCGCCAGCGGCGCGTCCAATGCGAGCGGCGCGCCGGACGGCCTGACGTTCTGGCAGTCCGGCGTCCAGCCGGGCATGAACGACGAAGTGCTGGCGATCACTCCGGACGACCTGTTCCGGCTCGTGAACCGGCGCGTGCTGGCCGAAGTAGCCGGCAACGCCGAGGGCAGCCACGGCCTCGCCGGCTATTACCGCAGCCATGGCTATTACCCCTATGCCGCCGCGACGCCATCCGGCAATGCGTCACCGGCCCAGCTGGGCCCGGCCGCTCTGCCCTACAACCTGCTGTCCTGGCGCGCGCCCGGCCCAGCCGAAGCGGTCGCGCCGGCCCTGTGGCTCACCCGCAATGGCTGGCTGGAGCGCATGCGCTATCAGGTTGCGAGCGGCTACGTGCCCGGCAGCCGCTATCCGCAGGATTGTTCCAGCTGCATCGCACTTGCCGCCGGCGGCGCTGCCCAGGCCGTGCTGGAACTGCCGCTGCGCACCGGCAGCACGGCACAGCCGCTGTGCGTGGCGAACCCGCTGCTCGCGGGCTGTGCGCGGCCATGAACACCACGCGCCGGCGCCCCCGCGCAAGCGGCTTCACGCTGGTCGAAGCGGCCATCGTGCTGGTGCTGGTGGGGCTATTGGTCGGCGGGCTGGCGATTCCGCTGGCCGCACGCATGGAACAGCGCCACTACGAACAGACGCGCCAGAGCCTGGGCGACATACGCGAAGCCTTGCTGGGCTACGCCGCCGCGCGCGGCTATTTGCCCTGCCCGGCGCGCAGCGCCACCGACGGCGCCGAGGACCGCGCGCCCGGCGGCGCCTGCAATCGCCACAGCGGCCTCCTGCCCTGGCGCAGCCTGGGCACGGGCGATGGCGACGACTGGGGCCGGCAATTCCACTATCGCGTATCCGCGGCGTTTTCCGACGCGTCCAACCGGCCCAATCTGTTCTCGCACGGCGACCTGCACCTGCGCACGCGCGACGCGGCCGGCAACGCGCAGGAACTGGCCAGCCCGGACGGGCTGGCGCCGGTGGTGGTGCTGTCGCATGGACCGAACGGCTACTGGGCGACTGGAAAAACCGGGCTGGCGCAGACCGAAGGCCCCGCCACCAACGTGGACGAACGCCAGAACGCCGCCCCCGGCAGCGACGACCGCGTGGTGTATGCGCGCGCGCCGTCCCGCAACGACGATCCCGCGCGCGGCGGCGCCATCGACGACGAAGTGCTGTGGATTTCCCCCTATGTGCTGCTGGCGCGGCTCATCCAGGGCGGACGGCTGCCATGAGCGCCGTGCCCGGGCCGTTCTGCTGCCGCAGCGTATGTCGCGCGCCGTCCGGACCTTGCGGCCGGCGCCCCGTTTTTCCAACCCGCAACAGGAGCATGGCAATGAAACGCGAATCCGGCTTCACCCTGGTAGAAATCGCCATCGTGCTGGTGGTGATCGGCCTTTTGATCGCCGGCGTCCTGAAAGGCCAGGAACTCATACATAGCGCCAAAGCCAAGAACATGGCCAGTGAACTCAAAAGCATCGCCGCCATGGTGTATTCCTACCAGGACAAGTACAAGGCACTGCCCGGCGACCAGAACCAGGCCATGCTGAACGACGCTTTCGGCGCCCCGGGCGGCACGCCGGTGGCCACCGCCTGCAGCGGCAGCGGCGGCTGCACGCCTGGCAACGGGCGCATGGACGGCGACTGGAATGCCGCCGCCAATGCCGAAACCTATGTGTTGTGGCAGCACCTGCGCCTGGCCGGACTGGCCACCGGCAATAGCGTGCAAGGTGCCGCGAATTACCCGGCGCGCAATGCCGACGGCGGTTTGCTGGGCATAGAGGGCGGCATATCCGCGACCGGAACGGCGGCACCTTTCATCGCCGGCATGAGCGGGCGCTTTTTCGTGTGCTCCGATGCCGTGCTGGGCCGCTATGTGCGGCAGGTGGACCTCACGCTGGATGACGGCGACAGCGCCAGCGGCAGCGTGCGCGCGGTGGCCGCGGGCAGTGCGCGCGGCAGCGCGGCCGTCGCCACGCCCAATCTGCAGGACGGTCAGCCCTATACGGTTTGTGCGGCGTTCTGAGGCGGCCGGCGCGGTATTCAGGCGCCTTTCAGCAGCATGGCTTCGGCGCGCTGCAGTTCGGCCGGTTCGCCCAGCAGCACCACCACGTCGCCCGGTTCGAAGCGGGTATCCAGATCCGGCTCCGCGGCGCGTATTTTGCGGCGCCGGATCGCGCTCACCTCGACCGCGATGTCGGCCAGGCGGAATTCGCGTATCTGGCGTCCTATCGCATAGGCGCCGGCATTCAGCAATACCGAGTGCAGGCGCTTCTGGTGGTGGTCCAGCACGGCTTCTTCGGCCAGGTGTTCAGCGCCGCGGTATATGCCGCGCAACAGCTGATAGCGCTGCGCGCGTATGCTGCGTATGCGGCGCAGCACGCGATTGAGCGGCACGCCCAGCAGGGCCAGCGCGTGCGAAGCCAGCATGATGGACGATTCGAGCGACTCCGGCACCACTTCGGCGGCGCCTGCGCCGGCCAGCTTTTCGAGGTCGCGCTCGTCCAGCGTACGCACGACTATGGGCAATTCGGGCCGCAGGTCGTGCACCAAGTTCAGCACGCGCAGCGCCGACGCCGTATCGGCATAGGTCACGATCAATACCGAGGCCCGGTTGAGCCCGGCCGCCTGCAGGGTTTCGCGCCGTGCGGCATCACCGAACACCACGGTTTCGCCGGCCGCGGCGGCTTCGCGCACACGCTCCGGATCGAGGTCCAGCGCGATATAGGTGATGCCCTCCTGTTCCAGGAAACGCGCCAGGTACTGGCCGTTGCGGCCATAGCCGCAAATGATGGCGTGGCGTTCGACGAACATCGACTGGGCGGCGATGGACGTCAGTTGCAGCGAACGCGCAAACCATTCCGACGGCACCAGGCGCAGCACGATCTTGTCGGCATAGTGGGCGATCAGCGGCGCGGCCAGCAGCGACAGCACCAGCGCCGCCAGCACGATTTGCTGTATGCGTTCCGGCACCAGGTTGCTGCGGTCGGTCAGCGCCAGCAGCACGAAACCGAATTCGCCCCCGGCGCACAGCCACAGCCCCACGCGCAGCGCCGTGCCGGGTGCCGCGCCGAGCAGGCGCGAGGCAGCCGCCGCGGCGGCGAATTTTCCGCCCAGCAGCAGCGCCAGGGTAAGCAGCACGTACAGCAGTTCGCGCGCCACCAGGGCCAAATCCAGCAAGGTGCCGACGGTCACGAAAAACAGGCCCATCAGCACGTCGCGGAAAGGTTTGATGTCCTCTTCGACCTGATAGCGGTATTCGGTTTCGGAAATGAGCATGCCGGCCATGAAGGCGCCAAGCGCGGCCGACAATCCGGCACGCTGGGTCAGGAAACCCATGCCCAGTGCGATGAGCAGCACGTTCAGCACGAACAGTTCGTTGGAGCGCGACTTGGCGACCAGAAAGAACCAGTGGCGCATCACGCGCGGCCCGAAAAACAGGATGAGCGACAGCGCCACGACGGCTTTCGCGGTCGCCGCGGCAAGTTCGCCTATCATGGCGGCCGGCTGTTCCGCCAGCGCCGGAATGACCACCAGCATGGGCACCACGGCCAAATCCTGGAACAGCAGCACGCCCATGACCTCGCGCCCGTGCGGCGTATCCAGTTCTATGCGCTCGGTGAGCAGTTTCGACAGCAGCGCCGTGGATGACATGGCCAGCGTTCCGCCCAGCGCCAGCGCCCCTGCCCAGTGCATGCCCAGGGCCGCCGCGCAGGCGCCGGTGGCGAGCGAAGTGACCACCACTTGCGCCGCCCCCAGGCCGAATACCGTGCGCTTCATGCTGAACAGTTTGGGCAGCGAAAATTCCAGCCCGATGGAAAACATCATGAACACCACGCCGTATTCGGCCAGTTCGCGCGCCGACTCGGGGTCCGGCACCAGCGCGGTGGCATGCGGTCCCAGCGTGGCGCCGACCAGCAGATAGGCCAGGATGGGCGGCAGCCCGAGGCGGCGAAACAAGGCCACCGCGAACACGGTGCACCCCAGCAATACGAGTACAAGTTCCAAAGTATTGGTCATGGCCGGAATCGGCGGCAAACAGGCGCTCTGATATACTGCGGCCAATGATAACCGGAGCGTGCCTGTGCTCCAATTTGTCCGCGCGCCGATACCAACTGCCGCGCCCAAGCCCGGCGCAATGCCCGGATGCGGCGCAGCAACACGGTGCGGGAAGCTGAGCAAGCCGGCACGAGCCCTTTCCGCATCGGCCCACCGCGCGACAAACATGTTCGTTTCCATCGCCCGTCCCCTGTCTCACGCATCGCGAGCAGCGTCATGAGCGCCCCCGCCCCGCCTCGCCCGGCCGGCCGTGAAGCGCTGGAACTGGCTCGCCAGGTCATAGCCATCGAGGCCGCCGCGGTGGCGGAACTGGGTCCGCGCCTGGGCAAGGAATTTGTCGACGCGCTGAACCTGATCCTTGCTTCGCACGGCCGCGTCATCGTGAGCGGCATAGGCAAATCCGGCCACATCGCGCGCAAGATCGCGGCCACCTTGGCATCCACCGGCACGCCGTCGTATTTCGTGCATGCCGCCGAAGCCAACCATGGCGACCTCGGCATGATCGCGCGCGACGACGTGCTGATCGCGCTGTCGAATTCCGGCGAAAGCGACGAACTGCTGGCGATCGTGCCCATCATCAAGCGCCAGGGCGGGAAAATCATCGCCATCACCGGCAATGCCGCGTCCTCGCTGGCACAGGATGCCGACGTACACCTCGACGCGCGCGTCGCGCAGGAAGCTTGCCCGCTCAATCTGGCGCCGACTGCCAGCACCAC
>JAEUNN010000530.1 GCA_016791085.1 Rhodocyclaceae bacterium
GGCAGTTCAGCGCACCAGCCAGGCCGCTACGAGCGGGATCGCGACCGCCGACAGGCTGCCGTTCAGACCCATGCCCAGCGCGGCATAGGCGCCGGCGGTTTCGCTCAATTGCAGGGCGCGCGCGGTGCCTATGCCGTGCGACGCCACGCCCATCGCAAAACCGCGCTCGGGGTCGCCGCGCACGCCCAGCAGGCGGAACAGGAACGGCGCGGTCACGGCACCGGTCACGCCGGTCAGTATGACCAGCGCGGCAGCCAGCGAGGGCAAACCGCCTATGCGCTCGGCGATGGCCATCGCGATCGGCGTGGTGACCGATTTGGGCACCAGCGAATGCACGGTTTCGGGCGTCGCTCCCAACGCCGCGGCGATCATGGCGGCCGATACGGCCCCCGCCGCCGATCCGGCCACCAGCGCCGCCACCAGCGCCTTGGCGCGCGCGCGTATTTGCGGCCAGGCGCGCACCAGCGGTACGGCCAGCGCCACGGTGGTCGGGCCGAGCAAAAAATGCACGAATTGGGCGCCGTCGAAAAACGCCCGGTAGGGGGTGCCGGTGGCCAGCAGCAGCGGCACCAGCATGCACATCGACAGCAATACCGGATTGGCCAGAGGATGCCCCCTGCAATACTGGGCGAAACGCACCGCGCCGGCGTAGGCGGCCAGGGTGGCGAGCAATCCCAATAGCGGCGTGCCGGCCAGGTACACCCATATTTCGTGGATATTGGCGGAGTTCATGGACGCCCCTCGCGGTCTGCCCGCGGCGCCAGCAACTGCATCACCCAGGCGCCGACCGCCAGCGCGATCCAGGTCGATACCACCAGCGCCACCGCGATGGGCAACCACTCGCGCGACAGGCGCTCGCCATAGGTCATGATGCCGACCGCCGCCGGCACGAAAAACAGCGACAGGTGGCGCAGCAACTGCAGCGCCACCCCATCGACCACATCGAGCAGGCGCGGCACCCGCAACAGCAGCACGAACAGCATGATCATGCCGATCACGGGGCCGGGCACCGGCAAACCCGCGACGCGCGCGAGCACCTCACCCGCAACTTGCAATGCCAGCAGCAAAGCCAGCGCTTCGACCATAGCCGTTTCCTCCCGAACAAGGGCAAGTGACGCGCGCGGCCCGAAGCCGGGCGTCCTGCGGACATGATCCTACATTCCTCAGTTGGACGCGCCCGAGGGTGCGGCGGGCGCGTTGTCTGCCTAGGCGCGACGACGCGCATGGCCGCCCCCTGTAAGGAGGAGCAACGACGGCAGGCGGCGCGCCCGTCGTGCCAGCGGGTGCGTAGCGGGGCTCACCCACATGGTGCGCTTGGGAAGTTCTCGGAAATTGCACTCTTTCAGGAGT
>JAEUNN010000576.1 GCA_016791085.1 Rhodocyclaceae bacterium
TTCACCGAGTTCCTCACGCTGCCCCTGTACGAAAAGCTCGACTGAGGTCAGGGATTCCTCCGGCGCAAGCCGGCAGCCAAAAAAGCGGCGCCCGTGCGGGCGCCGCTTTTTTTCCATCATTTTCCGGTATTGCGGGCACGCTGGCCGGTACGCCATACCGTAGCGCAGGTCTGTCCGGCCCCGGCATGGCAGCCTGCCTGCCGCTGCAGCCGCCAATGCACCTTGCGCGCGACCGCGGGCACCACAAAACGCAGGACGAAAAAAAACCCGGCCTGTCGGCCGGGTTGAAGAAGCATTTACTGCCGTTTGTTCGCTTAGTGCGCCGAAGCAGCCGCCGCACCCAGACCGGTTTCGGAGCGCACTTCCTGCGCTTCGTAATCGGCACGTTCTTGCTGGGCCTGCTTGCTGCGGTCCATGAGCGAGAACAGCCAGATGCCGATGAAGCCGGCAGCCATGGAGAACAGCGCGGGCGAGGTGTAGGGGAAGATGGCTTCTTTGTTGCCCATGATGTCCACCCAGATCGACTTCGACAGCACCGTGAGCACCACCGCAGTGAGGAGGCCCAGGAAACCACCGTAGAAGCAACCTTTGGTCGTGGAATCTTTCCACAGCACAGCCATCATGAGCACGGGGAAGTTGGACGACGCGGCGATCGCGAAGGCCAGGGACACCATGAACGCGATGTTCTGCTTCTCGAACACGATACCCAGAACAACCGCGAGTACGCCGAGCGCAATCGTGGTGAGCTTGGATACGCGCAGTTCGTCTTCCGACGAGGCATTGCCGTGCTTGAACACCGTGGCGTAGAGGTCATGCGACACGGCCGAGGCGCCGGACAGCGTCAGACCTGCAACCACCGCCAGAATCGTGGCGAACGCAACCGCGGAGATGAAGCCGAGGAACACGTTGCCGCCGACCGCGCTGGCCAGGTGTATGGCCGCCATGTTGCCGCCGCCGATCAGACCGCCCTTCGGATCCAGGAAGCTCGGGTTGGTTCCCACCAGCGTGATGGCGCCAAAGCCGATCACGAAGGTCAGGATGTAGAAGTAGCCGATCCAGGTGGTGGCCCAGAACACCGACTTGCGGGCTTCCTTCGCATCCGGCACCGTGAAGAAGCGCATCAGGATGTGCGGCAGACCGCAGGTACCGAACATGAGGGCCATGCCGAAGGAAATCGCGGAGATCGGGTCCTTGATGAAGGCGCCCGGACCCATGATCGACTCACCCTTCTTGTGCACTTCCACGGCCTTCGCGAACAGCGCTTCGGGGCTGAAGCCGTAGTTCATGAGCACCATGAACACCATGAACGACGCACCGGACAGAAGCAGCACGGCCTTGATGATCTGCACCCAGGTGGTGGCCGTCATGCCGCCGAACAGCACGTACATCATCATGAGCGCGCCCACCAGCACGACCGCGATCCAGTAATCGAGACCGAACAGCAGCTTGATGAGCTGGCCGGCACCGACCATCTGGGCGATCAGGTAGAACGCCACGACAACCAGCGTGCCCGTGGCCGCCAGCGAGCGGATCGGGGTTTGCTGGAAGCGGTAGGCCGCCACGTCGGCAAAGGTGAATTTGCCCAGGTTGCGCAGGCGCTCGGCCATCAGGAACATCACGATGGGCCAGCCGACCAGGAAGCCGATCGAGTAGATCAGGCCGTCGTAGCCGTTGGCGAACACGGCCGCCGAAATACCCAGGAACGACGCGGCCGACATGTAGTCGCCGGCGATCGCCAGGCCGTTCTGGAAGCCGGTGATGCCGCCGCCCGCCGTGTAGAAGTCGGCGGCCGACTTGGTTTTGCCGGCGGCCCACTTGGTGATGAACATGGTCGCAATGACGAACGCCACGAACATCGTGATCGCAGTCCAGTTGGTGGCCTGCTTTTCAGCCTGGCCTTCCAGCGCCGCCGCGAACAGCGGGCTGGATACGGCGGTGAGCGCCGCGGTGGAAAGTAGCTGGCGCAGACGCGTCATTTAAGGGCCTCCTCTTTCATGAGCCGATCGGACATTTCATCGAATTCGCCATTGGCGCGGTATACGTACAGGCCGGTGATCGCGATCGTGAAAATGATGACGCCCAGACCGATCGGAATACCCATCGTCATTACGCCGGCGCCGGTTTTCACCGCCAGGAATTCCTTGTTGAAGGCGATGATCAGGATGTAACCGTAATAGACGATGAGCGTCAGTGCGGTCAGCACCCAGGAAAACGAACTGCGCTTCTGTTTGAGTTCCCGGTAAATCGGATTCGCCTTGATTCTATTTACGGCGTCTGTGGCCATGGCCCCTCCTGTTTCTGTTAAAAAAAATGGATCGAGTTACCCCCGAGCGTCGCAAGCGTAAACCTTGCAACTTACAGAGGTCTTACTGTGGCATTTCGGGTCGGCGGCTGTGCCGCAACGCAACACCGCGATATGCGAGCGGGCCGGCTCAGCGCCGCGGCCGGGCCGCCAGACGGCGCGAAACCCGCAGTTCGCCGTCATCGCCGGGATGCACGCTGAATCCCAGGCTGCGTGCCAGGTCCACCATGGCCATGTTGTAGTGCAACACGTCGCCATGCAGCTCTTCGACGCCTTCGGTTGTAAGGTAGTCGATCAACGCCTGCAGCAGCAGGCGGCCCAGGCCACGGCGCTTGTGGTCCGAGCGCACGATGAGCGCAAATTCCGCGCGCTTTCCGTCCGGCGCGGCGACGGCGCGGGCCACGCCCAGAAATTCTCCCGCGCCGCCGGCCGCGGCATCCACCGCCACGATGGCCATTTCGCGGTCGTAGTCGATTTGCGTCAGACGTGCGATCAGTGCCTGATGCACCTCGTGCATGGGTGCGAAAAAACGCAGGCGCAAATCTTCCGCGTCCAGATGGGAAAAGAACACCCGGTGCAGCGTGGCGTCCTCGGCGCGCATGGGCCGCAATGTCAGGTCGCGCCCGGCCCAGTTCAGGTGCCGTTCCAGCTCGCCCGGATAGGGCCGGATCGCAAGCAGGCGCCCGGGCGCGTCGAGGCGGCCGTCGCAGCGTATTTCTGCCTTCGTGAGCAGGCAGGCGCCCGCCGCCGCAACCAGCTCGAGCCGCATGGACGCCAATCCGCGCACGATGCCGAGCAATTCGGACAGCCGCAACAACTGCGCCACCCAGGCCGGCCGCGCCGGCGCGGCTATGCCGGCCCGGGCCAGAAAGTCATCGGCAAATACTTCGGTCAGCGGCAACAGCGCGAAAATTCCGCCGGGCATATGCACATCCGTCATGCCCAGGCAGGGGCCCAGCCAGGGATCCTGGCGTAGCTGCAGGCCGCGCGCGGGCGCCGGCTGGGGTGCCGGGGCGTCCTCGCGCGCCACGCTGAGGCCACAGCCCGCAAGCCAATCCAGCGCCGCGCGCGCACCCAGGCGCCGCTCGCCCAGCGCGAGCAACTGGTCGATGGCGCGCTGGCGCGCCGCCCAGTCGATGTGGAGGGCAGTTCCGGGCGCCGGCGTCTGCAACTGCAGTGCGCGCACGCCCTGATAGGCATGCGCGCGCGCCAGCAGGCGCGCCGGCGCACACGGCTCGCCATATGCCGGCACGCCGGCCGCGCGACAGTCGCGGCGCGCCTGTGCCGCGTCGGCGCCGCCCATCCAGACCGTCATGAGCGGGCGCGGAAGTTGCGCCGCGCGTGCGCTCACGGCAGCCGCCAGCGGCGCCGCGGGCGAGCCCACGGGCGCGTGCAGACATAGCAGCAAATCGGCCGCAGCGTCGTCCGCCAGCGCTGCCAGCGCGTCCAGATAGGCCTGGGCGTCGGCTTCATGTGCCAGGTCGAGCGGATTGGCTGCGTCGCGCCAGGGTGGCAGGATGCTGACCAGGCGCGCGCGCGCCGCCTCGCCCGGCGCAGGCAGCGTGCACCCGGCGGCTTCCAGCGCCTGCCGCGCAATGCGCGCCGGGCCGGGGGCGTTGCCGCAAATCGCGACGCGCGCCGGCACGGCCTCGCCCAGGCGCGCATACAGTTCGGCAAGTTCCAGCATTTCGTCCAGCGCGCGCGCACGCTGCAGGCCGGCACGCCGGCAGGCTGCGTCGAATACCGCATCGTCGGCGTCGCGACCGCGCGGCGCGGGCGACTTGAGCAGCAGTACCGGCTTGTTGCGCGCGCAGGCGCGTGCCGCCGACATGAATTTGCGCGCTGGCGGCAGCCGCTCCAGCTGCAGCAGCAGCGCACGCACGCCGACTTGTTGCGCGACATGATCGAGCAGGTCGGCCGCATCGACGTCGGCCGCCTCGCCCAGCACGCACACCAGCGCAAAGCCCAGCGCGCGTTCTTCGGCCCATTCCAGCGCCGCCGCGGCGAATGAACTGGACGCGCACACCAGTGCCAGGGCGCCGGCCTGGGGCCGCTGCCGCAACAATCCGGCATACAGGCCGTGCGCAGGCAGCAGGATGGCACCGGCCCCCGGCCCCAGGATGCGCAGCGCACCGGCGCGCGCGGCCTTGAACACGGCATGGCGCGTGCCCGGCGGCAATATGCCGGGCACCAGCGCGGCGCGCGCACCGATGCGGGCGAGCGCGCGCAGGCTGGCCGGGACGGCCGCCGCCGGCGCACACACTATGGCCAGATCCGGCGGCGCGGCAAGCTGCGCGATGGACGCCACTGCGGCCTGCCCGCCCACTTTGGCATGGCGCGGATTTACGAGATCGAGGCGGCCCTGCCAGCCGCCCGCGCGCAAAATCTGCAGCGCGGCCTGACCACTGCTGCCGGGCGTATCGGACGCGCCGATCAGCGCCACCGAGCGCGGTGCGAACAGGGATGCGAGATCGCCGGCGATCACGGTCGCGCTTGCGAGGCCGGTACGGCCGGAGCCGACAGGAATAGCCGTTCGATGCGCCGGAAGCCCGGCCGATTCAGCCCCGCAGCGCGCAGTTGCGCCAGGTCGGCGGCCAGCACGCGGCGAAATTCGGCGTCGCCGCGCAACTGGCGGTTGGCTTCGTAGGCCTCGCGCGCATTGTCTATCTGGCCGTTGGCGGCCAGCGCATGCGCACGGTTGATGTCGGCGGCCGGAAATTCCGCCGCCTCGCGCGGTACCCGCGCGGCGGCATCCATCACGCGGTCGTAGTCGCCCAGGTGCAGCGCCGCCCAGGTGATGGCCGCCCAGGCGTCCGCACCGTCGTAGCCGCGCGCGATGGCGGCCTCCAGATGTTCGATCGCGGCACGAAAATCCTGGCGCGGTCCCGCGCCCAGCAGGGACAACCCAAGGCGCACGTCGGCCAGCAAGGGGTCGGCGGCCGCGTCTGGCGGCGGTTCTTGAGCTGCGAAGGGCGCATCGCCCAAACCCTGCCCGGGCAGCCCGGCGGCCGCCTCGCCGGCGCGGCGCAGCCAGCGTTCGGCCGCATTGGCGTCGGCCGCCACGCCCAAACCGTTCGCATACATCCTGGCCAGCAGACGCATCGCCGCGGGAGAGCCGGCGTCGGCCGCACGATGTGCCCAATCCAGGGCCAGGCCCGGATCGGGCGCGACACAGCTGCCGCTCGCATACCACTGGGCAAGTTGCACGGCGGCCTCGGCGTCCTTTGCGCGTGCGGCCTCGCGCAAGCCGTCAAGCCTGGCGCAATCCGGCGCACCGCCAGCCGCCGCGAACGCGGCGCGGCCGAGCAGGAAGAGGCCGGTCAGCGCGATTTGCCGCAGGCGCGCGCCCATGCCACCTCCAGCCGGTTGTGCTCGCACCGCGACGCTGCCGCAAAGTTCGCACACGCCCGATCGGCGCCGCCGGCACACCAGAACATTGCATGTCACTCCGGGAAAACCTGCTACGGCTGCGCCCTGATGGCGGCACATTCGCCCGCATGGCGGGCGCACGCACGGCGGCCTTTATGGCGCGGCGTCAGACACGGTCCAGCTTGGCAATGGCAAGCGCCAGCCATTTCGTGCCATTGCGGCCGAAGTTTACCTGCACGCGCGCATCGCTGCCGGAACCTTCGGCGGCCACGATCACGCCACTGCCGAATTTGGCGTGCAGCACCTCCTGCCCGATGCGAAAGCCACCCCCCGCCGCGGCCGCCGGCGCGCGCGCCGGTGCCGGCCGCGCGTCGAATGCCGCATAGCCGCGCGTGCCCAGCGCGGGCGTGAGCCAGGCCAAAAGTTGCGGCGGAATTTCGCCCAGGAAGCGCGAACGCACGCTGTAGCGGGTCTGCCCGTGCAACATGCGCTCCTGCGCGAAACTCAGGTACAGACATTCGCGCGCGCGCGTGATCGCGACATACATGAGGCGCCGTTCTTCTTCCAGACCTTCGGGGTCGTGCGCGGAATTTTCG
>JAEUNN010000588.1 GCA_016791085.1 Rhodocyclaceae bacterium
CCACCGTGCTGCCGTTTATCGCCACGCTGTGGCTGTTCGTGCTGGCCGCCAACCTGTGCGGCCTCATACCGGGCCTGCACGCACCCACGCGCGATCTGTCGGCCACCGCCGCCCTGGCGCTGCTGGTATTCGCTTCCACCCACTGGTACGGCATACGCGCCTGCGGCTGGCGCAACTACCTGCGCCGCTATGCGCAGCCCAGCCTGATGCTGCTGCCGTTTCACCTGATCGGCGAACTGACCCGCACGCTGGCGCTGGCCATACGTCTGTTCGGCAACATCATGAGCCTGGAAATGGCGGCCTTGCTGGTACTTCTGATCGCCGGCTTTCTGGTGCCGGTGCCGCTGCTCATGCTGCACGTGGTGGAAGCCGTCGTGCAGGCCTACATCTTTGGCGTGCTGGCGCTGATTTACATCGCCGGCGCGCTGGAACCGCTGCAAGCACCCCCGGAGGCCGAGCGCCCATGAACAACGACCTGCATCTGTTCAGCACCGTATCGACCGTCGTGGCCGGCGTGGTGATCGCGCTCGGCACCATGCTGCCGGCGCTGGCCATGGGGCGCGCCATCGCTGCCGCGCTGGAAGCCCTGGCGCGCCAGCCCGAGGCGGAAAAAACCATCACCCGCACGCTGTTCATCGGGCTTGCGATGATCGAATCGCTGGCCATCTATTGCCTGGTAGTGGCGCTCATCGTGCTGTTCCGCAACCCGCTCGTCGAATACCTGCTGAAGTGAGCCGGCCATGCAATTCGACTGGACCACCTTCGCGCTGGAAATCCTGAATTTCCTGGTGCTGATGTGGCTGCTGCAGCGCTTGTTTTACCGCCCCGTGCTGGATCTGCTGGCCGCCCGCCAGGCCCATATCGAGGCGCAAATGGCGCAGGCCGGCGCGGCGCGCGCCGAAGCGCAGGCGCTGCAGACCCAGTACCAGGACAAGCTGGCCCAATGGCGTATCGAACAGGAGCGCCTGCGCCAGGCGCTGGAACAGGAACTGGCCGCGCGCCGCGCCGCGGCCGCCGCGCACCTGCGCGACGAACTGAGCGCCGCAGAGGCCGCCACCCGTGCGCGCAATGCCGCCGCCGCACTGGCGCACGAAGCCGACCTGATGCGCGCTGCGGAAAATTCCGCGTTCGCGGGCGCCGCGGCCATGCTGCGGCGCCTCGCCTCGCCGGCGCTCACGGCCGGTATTGCCGCCCTGCTGGTGGAAGATTTGGCCGCCCTGCCGCCCGAGCGCGTGGCCGAACTGCGCGAAGCAGCACGCATGGCGACGTGCGGCGGCGGCGCACAGATCGAGTCGGCGCACGCGCTCGACGATGCCACGCTGGCGCGCGTGCGCGCCGCCCTGGCCGCCGCGAGCGGCTGTGCATTGCCGGCGCAGGCCCGCGTCGAACCGGCCCTGATCGCGGGTTTGCGCATCGCGCTGGGGCATTGCCTGCTGCACGCCAACCTGGCCGACGAACTCGAATTTTTGCGCCGCCACGGCGACGCCCATGCCTGAACACGCTGCGCACTCCGGCTACCGCTTCGGCCTGCGCATTTCCGAGCGCGGCCAGGTGACCGGCGTCGGCGACGGCATCGCCTGGGTCAGCGGCCTGCCCTCGGCGCGCCTGGACGAACTGATAGGCTTCGCCGACGGCAGCACCGGGCTGGTATTCCAGCTCGCGCGCGATTCGCTGGGCGCAATATTGCTGGCGCAGAAACACGGCGTCACGGCCGGCATGGCTGTCACGCACCTGGGCCGCCGCCTGGCGCTGGCGGCGGGCGACGCGCTGCTGGGCCGCGTGATGGATCCGCTGGGCAATCCGCAGGACGGCCTGCCGCCGCCGCAGGCGCGGCAATTCCGCGACCTCGAAGCTGCCGCGCCGCAAATCGTGGAACGCGATTTCGTCAACACCCCGCTCTACACCGGCAACAAGATCGTCGATGCGCTCATCCCGATAGGCCGCGGCCAGCGCCAGCTCGTGATAGGCGATGACGGGCTGGGCAAATCGGCATTTGCGCTCGATGCGGTCATCAACCAGCGCGGGCGCGACGTGTTGTGCGTGGTGGTGCTGATCGGGCAGCCGCGCGCGGCCGTGGCCGGCTGCGTGGAAACCCTGCGCACAGCCGGTGCGCTGGACTACAGCGTGGTGGTCGTGGCCGAAGCCAACGCCCTGCCCGGCTTCCGCTACCTGGCGCCGTTCGCCGGCTGCGCGCTGGCCGAACACTGGATGCGCGCCGGGCGCAGCGTGCTCGTGGTGTACGACGACCTCGGCCGCCACGCCCAGGCTTACCGCGAACTGTCGCTGCTGCTGCAGCGTCCGCCCGGACGCGAAGCTTACCCGGGCGACATTTTTTATCTGCACTCGCGCCTGCTCGAACGTTCCACGGTGCTGGCGCCACGATTCGGCGGCGGCAGCATGACCGCCCTGCCCATCATGGAAACGCGCCAGGGCGAATTGGCGGCCTATATCCCGACCAACCTGATTTCCATCACCGACGGGCAAATCTATTTCGACGCCCGGCTGTTCGCGGCCGGCATGTTGCCGGCCATAGACATCGCCCGCTCGGTGTCGCGCATAGGCGGCAAGGCCCAGCATCCGGCCATCAAGCATGCGGCCGCGCGCATACGCCTCGAATACCTGCAGTTTCTCGAACTGGAACTGTTCGCGCGTTTCGGCACCCGGCTGGACGCGGCCGTGGAGGACAAACTGCGGCGCGGCCGGCTGCTGCGCGAACTGCTCAAACAGGACCGTCTCGCGCCGCTGCCCGAAACGGCGCAACTGGCCTGGTTGCTTGCCTATGCCGAAGGTCTGATCGATGCCGGCGCCCCGCAAGCCGCTGCGGCGCGACTGCCGGCGCTCCTTGCGGCGGTGGCGGCGGCCGGGCTGGGCCTGGACGACCCGCGCGAACGCTGGCTGGAGGTGCTGCGCGGAGCGCTCGCACCATGAGCCGGCGACGCGCCGTGGAAGCGCGGCTGGCGCTGTTCGACGATCTGGCCGGCATCCTGGGGGCCATGAAAAGTTTCGCGCTGGCGGAACTGCACCGCGTGCTGCGGCGCGAACAGGCGCAGCACGCCACGCTGGGCATGATGGAGCGCGCGCTGGCCGAGGTGGCGGAATTTTTGCCGCTGCCGCCTGCGCCACGCCGCGATACCTGGCTGTTGCTGGGGTCGGTGCGCGGCTTCTGCGGCAGTTTCAACGATGAAGTGGTGGGCGCCTGGCTCGATGCGCGCCAGCCCGGCCAGCCTACCCTGGTGGTCGGCGAACGCCTTGCCGCGGCCATGCCGCCAGGCGCCTGGGTGGCACTGCCCGGGGCCGACGGCGGGCTCGACGCGCCGGCGGCGATAGACCGCATATTGGCCGCATTTTCCGCGCACGCCGCGCCCGGCGAAGGGCTGGTCGCCTGCGCCCACGACGAGCGCGCGCCCCTGGTGCGGCGCCTGTTGCCGCTGCCGGGCGGCGGCGGGCGCAGCGGGCTTGCGCCGCTCACCAACGAAGCGCCGCCGCGCGTGGCGGCCGGCGTGGCGCAGCACTACCTGTTCCATGCCCTGCTGGCCCTGCTGCTGGCCTCGATACGCACGGAAAACCGGCGCCGCCTGCTACAGATGGAAAACGCCCTGCACCACATCGAACGATATCGCGACGATCTGACGCACCTGCGCAACCGCCTGCGGCAGGAAGAAATCGTGGAAGAAATCGAAGTCATGACGGGCTTGCGCCGCGCCACGGGCGGCACGCCCACATGATCGGCACGGCGCGGCGCGCGGCGCACGCGGCCGGCGCCGATACGGG
>JAEUNN010000614.1 GCA_016791085.1 Rhodocyclaceae bacterium
ATTGGTGGGGTAGCTCGCGTACAGATTGGCCTGCATGCGCTCGGCGATATCGTGCACCAGGTTCAATGCGATATGGCGCTGGTATGCCTCGAATCCCATCTGCTGACCTTTGATGATGAGTGCGCCCAGGCCGAGCAGGCCGAACATCAGTATGATCAGCGTGACAAGTACCTCAATCAGCGAAAACCCGCGGGATTTCAGGAACATGCGCTGGCTCCCGTGTCCTGGCTTCGGTCTACGATATTCACGCGTCCGGTGGGCCCGAAATAAAGCGTCCGGAAGATGTCGGTGCCCACGCTGACGCGCAACCCGGTCAGCGTGGCGGTGCCGTTGGCCATTTCCGCAATTCGGCCGTTGGGCAGAAAAGTCAGGCGCGACGGCATGGCCGACCCGTTATTCGTGCAGATTCGCAGTGAGGTCGCAAACGTGTCGCTGGTTTTGACGATTTCGGTGGTTTCGACGACTCCATTGCCATTGGCGTCGGCCGCCAGTTGCCAGCCGGTCGTGACGCCATTGCTGATCGTGAAATCGAGGAACACCTGCTGTTGGCCTTCGACCGCCTGAACGCGTGCCAGGGCCAGGTCGTGCTGCAATTCCGATGCAGTCGCACGCACGCGCTGTTGGGCGAAGAAAGTTGACAGGTTGGGCATGGCTACCGACATCAGGATGACTGCAATGACCAGCACCACGAGCAGTTCGACGAGCGTAAATCCTGTCGCGTTGCGGGACATGGGCTTATTTCCAGTCGTAGGCCCCGGACGGGCGGCTGCAAGTCGCGCTGGCGCAGGCATTGGTGGTGTCGCGCCAGCGCTGGCCATTGCTGTTTATGACCAGCATGCCGTCGTTTCTCATCGGGCCGCTGGAACTTGGCGTGATCGTCATGGTGTAGCGGGGCCGGCGTCCCACCGTGTTGTCGGCATAGACGACTGCGCTGCCGTAGTAGCTCGACACGTCGCTGCCGGCTGCTGAGCCCACGCCGGTCGAGGAGTCGCTGCAGGTGGCGCCGACGCATATCGCATAAACTCTGGCGTTGGTCAGGTATTGTTCCTGTTGCTGGGCAAGGTCCGAAAGATACTGTTGTGCGCTGGAGCGGCGCGCGCGATTGACGTATTCGGTGTAGTTTGGAATGGCGATCGCCGCGATGATGGCCACGATTGCCACGGCGATCATGAGTTCGATCAGCGTGAAGCCTTGCGCATGCGAAGGTCGGCTCATGTAGAGGTATTTTTCCATTCTGGCAGTTCCGAGCTTAAAGTTGTCCCGTCGAGGCTGCCAGTTTATCCCGACGAAAGGTGCGCGTGCCGTTACGGACGGCGGCACGCAAAATTAGACACGATCCAAATCCGCGACGTATACTCGAAGCATGGACGGCTATCCTGACCATGACGAACTGGCTGACCGCTTGCAGCGGCACGGCGTAAGCCTTACGCACCAGCGCATGGAAATTGCCGCGGTACTGTTTCGGGCCATGGAACATCTTTCGGCAGATCAGATACTTGCCCGTGCCAACGCGCGT
>JAEUNN010000685.1 GCA_016791085.1 Rhodocyclaceae bacterium
GTGCACGCCAACTGCCGATCGAACAGGTAAGCGTGGCGTTTTCGAAAATTTCCATCGACTACAAGGATCAGAAAGCCGACGGCGCGCTGAACGCGGCAGTCAGAATGGGCTGGGACGTGAAACAGAACAAGCAGGTTTGAGTCCGGCCGGCGGCGCGCCCGCGCCGCCAAGGGTGGGCGTGAACCCACTCGCCCCGACCAAACCGCCCCAAGGGTGGGCCTAGCCCACCCACGCCAAATAAACCGCCCCGGCTGGGGGCGTGGGCGTCTCGCCCGCGCGAGTACCGCGCCGCGCCTGCGCTCGCGGGCGGGACGCCCGCGCCCCCAGGGGTGGGCGCAGCGCCACCCACGCCAAATAAACCGCCCCGGCTGGGGGCGCGGGCGTCTCGCCCGCGCGAGTACCGCCCCGCGCCTGCATTCGCGGGCGGGACGCCCGCGCCTCCAAGGGTGGGCGTAGCCCCACCCACACCAAATAAACCGCCCTGGTTGGGGGCGTGGGCGTCTCGCCCGCGCGAGTACCGTCCCGCGCCTGCGCGCGCGGGCGGCGCGCCCGGCGCCCGCCGGGGCGCAACGGACAGAGCGCCCTGCGCCGCAGCGCGCGATCAGTAAACCGAATTGAACACGCCCGCGAAAGGCGGCGCGCGGCCGACCAGGGATTCCAGCAGGCTCAGTTCCGCGTCGCTGTGATTGATCACGCGGGCCGGACCGATGGCAGACCCGGCCTGCGTTGCGGCTGCGATCACCAGCGGATGGTCGTGGTGCTGCGTGCGGATCACCGTGCCGGATTGCGGCGCGGCTGTGGGCAGCACTTCGGCCTCGCCGTAGCACAGGCAAAAATAGGTTTCCGCGGGCGTGGCTTCCAGGTAGCAGCCGGTGCCGCGTATACCTATGGTTGCGGTCGGCACGCGCAAGGATTTTTCGCCGCGGCCAAATACCGACAGCAGCCTGCCGGTAACCAGCCGGAAAAACGCCGCGGCTTCGAGCGGAAACTGCACGCGCGTGTCGGCGCGCTGCAGGAAGGCGTCCTGACCGATCACATAGATGGCTTCGGCTTTGGCGCCGGTTTCGACCAGGTCGCCGGGCTCTATGCTCATGCCCGGCGCGGCCACCCGCCCATTCACGAACACCGGACCGCTAACTTTGCGCAGCCCGGGCCGCAGCGGATTATTGCCGGCGGCGAGCGCCGCGCGCATGAGCGCGGGTGCCAGGCCGGCGGCCAGCAGGGCACGCAGGATATGGCGGCGGTCGGGCATGGCAAATTGGGGCGCGCGGCGGGCAGGTTCGGCCTTCTAGCATACATGCGCGGCGCGCCGCATGGACGGCGCGCGGCAAAATGCCGCGGCGCCGGCCCGGCCGCATGGGCGCGCGCCCGCGCCGCCCTGCCCCGCCGTACCGCGCGGCGGATCAGGCTGAGGGCTCCGGCCGGCGCGGCGGCCCGGCCGTTTCGATGCCGCTGCGCGGAGCCGCCGCGGTGCTCGCGCCGCGCGCAAAGGCCGGCAGCGTGGCGCGCAAATAGTCGAACAGTTTGCTGTCCAGACTGGCCGCGGCATTGAAGCGCAGATAAGGCCGGTCGGCGTGGCGCAGAAAAAACGCGTCGCCGGGCGTAAGCTGCCAGCCATGCTGCGCGGCGTGTTCGAGCAGCATGGGCAAATCCACGTTTTCGGGCAAACCAGCCCATACGAACAAGCCGCCCTCGCTTTCCAGCGTCGGCTGCAGACCGGCCTCGGCCAGACCCAGCACGACTTTGGCGCGGTTGTGCAGCAGGCGTTCGCGCACGCGTTCGATGTGCTTGCGGTAGGCGCCCGAAGCCAGCAGTTCGTACACCAGGCGCTCGTCGAATTCCGACGTGCTCAGCACGCCGAGCAGTTTTTGCTCCAGGAACAGCGGAATCAGCGCCGGCGGCGCGGCCATGTAGCCCACCCGT
>JAEUNN010000775.1 GCA_016791085.1 Rhodocyclaceae bacterium
GCGCCGCTAGCCGTGGCCGGCTCTGCCGGGCTGGCCACGGAGGACGCCGCAGCGGATTGCCCGGGCCGCGCCGCGGGGCTGGAAAAGCGCGCCTGCGGCTCCTGTCGCAGCCGTTCCAGCGGAAATTTTCCGGCCACCCACAAGGCCTGGTGAGATTCATAAAACAGCCCGCTGGATTCCACGGCCCCGCGCAGGGCGGCGGCCATGCGCGCGGTGTCGGCGGGTGCCGCGGCAAGCGGCTGGCTGCCCGCAAGCGGGCGTGGCGCCGGTTCGGGCTCGGCGAGCAGGCCGGCGATCACGCGGCCGGCCGGGGTGAAACGGGTAAGAGCGTCGCTGCGTAAGGGCGCTTGCGGCTCGTTTGCCGCACGCCCCACGACGCGGGCCACCACGACCGGAACACGCGTTTCGGTGACTTCCAGGTCCAGTGTGGCGCCGGATTCCACTTCCTGCGGCAGTTGCAGGCGTAGATTGCCCAACGCGCTACGCGCGCGGTAACTGCCGTCGGCAAGATGGTCGATGATTTGAACCTGCAGACGCTGGCCCGGCGCCAATTGGGGCGGGTCCGGCGTGACGGCTTCCAGCGCCGGCAGCGCCTGGGCGCTGGATTGCGCAAGCTGGCGCAGCCGCGCGGCAAGGTTGGCCGGGAGTGTATTCATGGCGGAATACCCCTGGCCGGGGCGCTGCGGTCAAAGCTCGCGCGGGGCGCGCGCGGCGTCCTGGCGCGCGAGGAATTTGCGCGTGGCTTCGAGCCAGGGCTCGGTGTGACGGCGCACCTCGGCGTCGTCTTCGAGGATTTTGCGTATCAGGTGGATTTTGCGCTCCCGCTCGGGCTGTGGCGCGGGCATGGGCAGCGGATCGAGGCGGTCGCGCATGCCGGCCACCGAGCGCTCCAGTTCGACCAGGCGATCCCAGTCGTTGGCCTGCGCGGCGCGCACCATTTTTCCCGACAGATCGCTCATGGTTTCGTAGAAAGCCAAATCCTGCATGGCGTTCCCCTCAGCTGCCACTGCGTACCTGAGTGCGTATGGATTCCCATGCACCCTTCAGTTCGCCCAAAAGGCGATGTATTTCTTCCAGTGCCGGCACGGAATTTTCGGCGTTCGCGGTAACCAGGCGCATGCACATGTAGTCGTACAGCGCGGCCAGCCGCTCCGCAAGTTCGCCGCCCATGTCGTGGTCCAGACTGGCGGTAAGGCCGTTGGATATGATGTCCAGCGCCTTGGAAATGGCTTTGCCCTTGGCCTGTACTTCGCCGCGCTGCATATGCACGATGGCCGAGGTGATCGCGGTCTGCGCCCCCTCGTACAGCATCTGTATGAGCTGATGCGGGTCGGCTTCCAGAACTTTGGCGTCTACCGCCACGCGGTTGTAGGCAGTGCGAGGATTGGATAACGAGGCGAACATGTGTGAATCCGGTCCTTACTTGTTGCTCTGTTTCGTCGTATTGGCCAGCGCTTCGAGTTGCGTCGTCAGGAAGCTGGCGGTTTTCTGCATGCTCGACACGATCGAGTCCATGGCATTGAATTGGGCGCGGTAA
>JAEUNN010000780.1 GCA_016791085.1 Rhodocyclaceae bacterium
CGACGCCGCACAGCGCGCGCTGGTGGACCAGCCCGTGCGCCCGCCCAACGTAGGTTTTTATCTGCGCGGAGAAGAATTCACGCTGGAAATCGAGGATTTCCTGGGCACCTGCCTGCAACGCAGCCTGCATATCGACGCGGCCGCTTGCGCCGGCACCACCCCGATGCTTGCGGACGGCTGCGAGGTCGATCGCTTGATAGACGAAATTGCCCGCAAAGCAGGATTGAAATGAGCTACGGCAGAGCCATTTTCGGCGACAACCAGTTCCTCGGCGTGAACCACTCCAATCAGGCGCGCGCCGCGGAGCTGTTCGAACGCTTCAAACACCCGGACGCCATTCTCGAAGTGCTCGCCGCGGCCCATGACGCCGGCGTGCGCGATTTCATGTTCACGACGCACGACCGCTATGTCCCGGTATTCGACGAAATCCGGCGCTCGCGATTATTTCCCGGCATGCACTACACGCCCTGCCTGCCGTATGCACACAAATACTGGAACCAGCTTTCTAGCAAGGGGCCATCCGCGCTGATCGCCTCGACCATCATGCAGATCAACCCCCTGCGCATCGTGCCGGCCACATTCGGAATGCTGCTTGGACGCACGCGGGGCGTCACGGCGCTATTGACCGAAATCGAAACCCTCATGTGCCGGGGCCTGCCGGTGCGCGGCGTATTTCTGCAAAACCTGGCGTTCGATTTCCTGATGGCCATGGATTTACACCGCATCATCGAAGACTTCGCCGATACCGTCAGCCGCCGTTTGGGCGCGCTGCCCGGATTCATCACGATGAACCACCCCAAAGCGGTCGAACTGCTGTGCGATCGCGTCGGCCTGGAGCGGCCGTGGGTATGCGCAAATTTCAATCAGGCCGGATTTCGCATGAATCCGTCCCAGGCCGCATGCGAACAGTCGTTTGCCAGCGGGCGCAGCCACAACATCGCCATGTCGGTGTTCTCTTCGGGTCAGTCCGATCCCGGCCTGGCGCTGGACTATGTCGTGTCCCGCCTGGACGCCGGATCGCTGGATGCAATCCTGTTCGGCTCGTCCAGCCGCTCCAACATCAACGCCAATCTGGCGCAGATAAACCGGCGCGCCGGCCCGCTCTGAGCCGGACGCCCGGTCGGCCGGGCCGGCGCCCGGCCCATGCGCGGGAATTGCGCCCGCCTTTGGCGCTTGCTCGCGCAATGGGCCAGAGGCCGGGCGGGTTAGGCTAGCGCCATGCATCTCGTCAAGGCGCTGGGCGCCCAGATCAGCGGCTGGTTCGTGGCCATACTGGCCCTGCGGCTCGTGGAAACGGTGGAACCGAGTCCATGGGGCCTGCTCCTCATGCAGGGCGGCTTTGCGGCCGCGACGGCCTGGTGGATGCGCGCGCCGCCCTGGTGGATACCGATACACCTGGCGTTTTCGCCGCTCATCGTGCTGGCGCTGCGCGCGCAGATCGCACCGGGCTGGTACCTGGGCATATTCCTGCTGCTGGCGGCGGTG
>JAEUNN010000784.1 GCA_016791085.1 Rhodocyclaceae bacterium
CTCGCCACCCTGGTCGCCGCCGGACTTGCGACCGGTGCATCGACCGCCCTGGCCGCCAAAGGCGATAACGAAAAATGCGCCGGCGTCGTGAAGGCCGGCAAGAACGACTGCGGCACCAGCACCCACGCCTGTGCCGCCCAGTCGAAAGCCGACGGGGAAAAGGAATCCTGGGTGTATCTGCCCAAAGGTACCTGCGAAAAGCTGGTCGGCGGCATGGTGGTTGCCGACAAGAGCGACAAGAAAAAATAAGGCCGCAAGGCGGCGGCCCGCGCTGCACGCCGGGCCGTCGTGCCGCCGCGCATGCCGCACGCGAAACAGGCAACGTGCATCGCACAGAACGGAATGATCATGAATGCCCTGCGCACCCCACTGCGCGCCTATTTCGGCGCCTGCCGCCTGCTCGACGTCGTCGCGCCGCTATTCGACCTGTGTCTGCGCGCCTATGTCTTTTATGTGTTCTTCCTGTCCGGACTGACCAAAATCCAGAGTTGGGATTCGACCATCGCGCTGTTCGAGAACGAATACACGGTGCCGGTGCTGCCGCCGGAACTGGCCGCCTACCTGGGCACCGCGGCGGAACTCAGTCTGCCGGTGTTCCTGCTGATCGGGCTGGGTGCACGCGCTTTCGGCATCGCCCTGTTCGTATTCAACGTGGTGGCGGTCATTTCCTATCCGGACCTCAGTCCGGCCGGCGTAAAGGACCATATCCTGTGGGGAGCACTGATCGCCGTGGTGATATTCCACGGGCCCGGCAAGCTGTCGCTCGATCATTGGCTAGAGCGCCGTTGGGCGAGCTGAGCGGCCCCACGCCATGCTGTTCAATCCGCGCCGGCGGCAATACGAGCAGACCGTACGCGCCTATAGCGGTGATCTGTACCGCTACGCCTACTGGCTGTGCCGCGATCGTTTCGTGGCGGAAGATTTGGTGCAGGAAACGTTCCTGCGTGCCTGGAATGCCTGGGACGAACTCAAGGATCAAGGCGCCGTGAAGTCCTGGCTCATCACGATATTGCGCCGCGAGCATGCGCGCCTCTACGAGCGCAAACAGTTCGACTATGTCGATGAGGCACCGGAAGAATTGCCCATCGCGGCCGAGCACGACCATTTCGAGCAGGTGGATATGGAAAACCTGGTCGCCACGCTGCCGCTGTCCTTGCGCGAACCTCTGCTGTTGCAGGCCCTGGGCGGCTATTCCTGTGCCGAAATCGCCACCCTGCTGGACACCACCGAGGGTGCCGTGATGACCCGCCTCACGCGTGCGCGCCAGGCTTTGCGGTCCACGCTCAACAACCTGCCGCGGCAACGGGAGGCGCAATGAACTGCCTCGAATTCCGCCGCCGCAAGCTGGCTGATCCGCGCCGCTCGGATGGCGTGATGGACGCACACCAGGCGCAGTGCCAAGCCTGCCAGAATTTTGCGCGGCGCCAGCTCGAACAGGAACAGGCCCTCACGCAAACTTTGCTGGTGCCGGTACCGGAAGGGCTGGCCGAGCGCATCATCATGCATAGTGCCGGCAAACCGCGCCGGCCATCGCTGCGGCTCATGGCGCTCGCCGCCAGCGTGGTGCTCACGCTGGGCGTCACCGCGCTGCAGTGGTACCACACGCCGGGCCAGGACTACGCCCGCTACGCCATCGAGCACGTCATGCACGAACCGGAATCGTTCAGTTCGCGCCGGCTGGTCGAAGCGTCCTACCTGGATACCGTGCTGCAGAATTTCGGCGCCGAAGTGCGCGCGCCGCTGGGCACCCTGCGCTATGCGAAACTGTGTCCGGTGCCCAATGGCACGGGCTGGCACCTGGTGCTGGAAACCGAATACGGCACCGCCACGGTGCTGCTGATTCCGCACCGGCGCCAGAGCGCAAGCATTACGCGCGCCACCCTGAGCGGCATGAGTTCGGAAGTCATGCCGGTCGGCCAGGGCTATGTGGCAGTGGTTGCGGACAGCGCGGAGCGCGTGCGCGACATCGGCAATCTGCTCGCGCAGCGCGTCAATTGGTCGGCCCTGCCGCGGCCCGGGCGCAATTCCTGATGGCGTCGCGGCCGCTCAGGCCGCTCTGGATTGCGCCGCGGCATCGCCGCGGCGCGACAGCAGGTGGGTAAATTCGGCCGCCGGCATGGGTTTGGCGAACAGATAGCCCTGCATGGAACGGCAGCCGTGCTGCAGCAGAAATTCCGCCTGGCGCGGCGTTTCCACACCTTCGGCAACCAGGCCCTTGTCCAGCACCTGGCCCAGCGAAATGATGGCCTGGGCCAGCGAAGCGTCGTGACCGCCGGCCTCCACGTCCTGCACGAACTGGCGGTCGATTTTCAGCTCGTCTATGGGAAAGCGCTTCAGGTAAGTCAGCGACGAATAACCGGTGCCGAAATCATCCAGCGACAGCTTGAGGCCCATGTCCTTGAGCGCCTGCAGCGTGGCGCGGGTTTGCTCGAGGTCGTCCACGAGCAGACTTTCGGTCATTTCCAGGCACAGATATTCGGGCGCGATTTTCCAGGTAGCCAGTTCGGTGCGCACCGTGTCCGCCAGTCCGGCGTGGCGGAAGTGCTCGGCGGACAGGTTGATCGCCAGCGGCACGGCGGCAAAGCCGGCGTCGATCCAGTTGCGCAGGTATTCGCAGGCGCGCCGGATCACCCACTCGCCTATCGCCACGATGAGCCCGCATTCTTCCGCCAGCGGAATGAATTCCATGGGCGGCACCAGACCGCGCTCCGGGTGTTGCCAGCGCAACAGGGCCTCGGCGCCCAGCAGGGCGCCGCTGGCGCCGTCGACCTTGGGCTGGAAATACAGCAGCAACTGATCGCGCGCGAGCGCCTTGCGCAGCGCGTTTTCCATGGTCAGGCGGTCGTGGGCGCGCCCGGTCAGATGTTCCGAAAAAAATTCCAGGGTATTGCCGCCGCGCTGTTTGGCCTGGTACATGGCGAGGTCGGCGTTTTTCATGAGGGTGTCGGCATCTTCGCCGTGGTCCGGATACAGCGCGATGCCGGCGCTGCCGGACAACCACAGTTCGTGGCCGTCCACGAACACCGGCCGCGCGATCTGCTCCAACAGGCGCTTGGTAACCGCTTCGGCATCCTCGGGCATCACGATATCGGCGAGCAACAGCGTGAATTCGTCGCCGGCCACACGCGCGACGAGGCGGCTGCCGCTGTCGGCGCGCGCCAGCAGGTCCGATTCGCGCACCGCATCGGCGATACGCGAAGCGATTTCATTCAGCGCGAAATCGCCGGCGGCGTGGCCCAAGGTGTCGTTGAGCCGTTTCAGCCGGTCCAGGTCGATGTATACGAGGGCACAACGCGTCCCCGTGCGGCGCGCGCGCGCCAGCGCCTGCGGCACCGATTCGCGGAAAAACTGCCGGTTGGCAAGCCCGGTCAGGCTGTCGTGAAAGGACAGGTAGCGCACCCGCGCCTGGGTCTGCGCCTGTTCCGACACGTTCTGGGTAATGCCTTCCACGCACACCACGCGCCCATCCAGGTCCAGCACCGGCTCGCCCTGCTCGAACAGCGTGGCCAGCACGCCGGCCGGGCTGCGCAGGCGGTAATTCAGGCGATAGGCCAGGCCGCGCGCGGCATTTTCGAGCGCGTCGGCCAATTTGGCGCGGTCTTCATCCAGCACGTACGGCAACAGCGCGGAGGCCGCCGGGGGAAGTGCGGCCACATCCATACCCAGCACTTCGTCCAGGCCGCCCTTGCGGTCCACCTCATCCGCCGCGACGTCCCAGCGCCACGCCGCCAGACGTGCCGTACGTTGCGCGCGCGCCAGCCGCGCGCGCCCCTGGTCGAGTTCCTGCAGCACACCGGCCGCACGCAGCGCATAGCGCGTGCGATGCTTGAGCAAGGTCCAGTTGATCGGCTTGGTGATGAAATCGGTCGCCCCGATCACATAGGCCAGATCGATGGAATCCGCATCGTTGAGGCCGGTCAGCATGATGATGGGCACCTGCCGGCCATCCGGGCGCTGGCGCAGCAGCCGGCACACTTCGAAGCCGTCTATGCCGTCCATGTTCACGTCCAGCAGCACCAGCGCCGGGCGCAGGGTGGCAAATATATGCAGCGCCTCTTCGCCGCTCGCCGCGGATTCGACCGCGAAGCCGGCGGCGGCCAAAGTTTCCATGGCCGCCAGGCGCACGACCGGGTCGTCGTCGACCACCAGTATCGGGGCGGCGGTGGTCATACCTGCTCCACGCCCGCCAGCGCCTCGGCCAGCATGCTTTCCAGCAGTTCGCGCGCCGCGCGCCAGTCGGCTTCGAGCACGCCGATGGCCGCCGCGTCGGGCAGCCGCCCGGCACGCGCGGCGTCATCCAGATCGGACGCGCGGCGGAACATGCGCTGCGCTCCCACGGCGCCGCTGGACGATTTGAGTTTGTGGGCCAGGCGCGCCAGCGTGCGGCAATCGCCGGCCGCCACGCAATTGCGGATTTCCTTGAGCAATTTGTCCGCCTCGGCCAGGTACAGGCGGATCAGGCGCTGCAATATCGGCGATACGCCGGGCGCTTCGCCGCCGGGCAGGCTGCGCAATGCTTCCTGGTCGAGTATGGGCAAGTCCGGCAGCGCACGGCGCAGTGGCGCTTCCGCGCCCGCCACATCCTCGGCCGAAATGCCCGCGCCGGCCACTGCCGCGGCAGGGCCGCCGCGTGCCGCCACGGCGCGCTGCAGGGCCTGACGCAACTGCTGGCGGTTGAAGGGCTTGCTCACATAATCCGTCATGCCGGCTTCGAGGCAGCGTTCGCGGTCGCCCTGCAAGGCATTGGCGGTCAGCGCGATGATGGGCAGCGGCGGCTCGCCGCGCGCGCGCTCCATGGCGCGTATCTGGCCGGTCGCCTGATAGCCGTCCATGACCGGCATCTGGCAGTCCATGAGCACCACGTCGAAACGCGCGGCGCGCACGGCGTCCACGCCCTCCTGGCCATTTTCGGCACATATTACTTCGCAGCCCATAGCCTGCAATTGCGCCACGGCGATTTCGCGATTGACCGGATGGTCTTCGACCAGCAGCACGGCAAGATCGAGCGGCGCCGGCTCGTCCTCGCGCTGCGCCGCCGGCTTGGTTTGCAGTTCCGAGCGCGTCAGGGCCGCCGCCAGTTCGGCCGGGGCGACCGGCTTTTCGAGCAGCCCGGCAGCCGTTCCGGCCTGCGCCAGCGGCACCAGTTTCAGACAGCGCGCCGGCGCGATGAGGCGCGTCTGCGCATAAGCGAGCAGCGCATCGGCCTCGCCCTCGGCCAGGCTGGCCGCCGCCAGCACGGCCTGGAAACGATCGCCGGGGGCGTCCAGCGCCGCGCGCCCGGCGCCTGCCGTGGCCAATGCGACGGCAGGGCAGCCCAGTTCATCGAGTTGCGCGGCGATGAGCCGGCGCATCTGCGCATTCGGTTCCACCAACAGGGTACGCAGCCGCAAGGGCGGCGGCGCGGCATGCGGCGCCACGCCGGTGCACGGTATGCGCAGCCAGAAGGTCGAGCCCGCTCCTTCCACGCTATCCACGCCGACCTCGCCCTGCATGAGCCCGGCCAGCTGGCGCGTGATCGCGAGGCCCAGTCCGGTGCCGCCGAAGCGCCGCGTGGTGGAGTTGTCGGCCTGATGGAAAGCCTGGAACAGCTTGTCGCGCGCCTGCGGCGCCAAACCCACACCGGTATCGCGTATCTCGCAACGCAAGCTTTTGCCCTCGTCCTGCATGGCGATTTCGAGCACCACATGCCCGCGCTCGGTAAATGTGATGGCATTGCCGAGCAGGTTGCCCAGCATCTGCTTGTAGCGGAACGGATCGCCCAGCATGCGCTCGGGTACTTCCGGCGCCACGCGCCAGCCGAATTCCAGCGCTTTGGCCTGGGCGCGTTCGGCAAATAGCGCGGCCAGTTCCTGCACCAGCGTGCGCGGCTCGAATTCGATCTGTTCGAGCTGCAGCTTGCCGGCCTCGATTTTCGAAATGTCGAGTATGTCGTTGATGATCACCAGCAGCGACTCGGCCGAGGTGCGTATGGTTTGCGCATAGCGCCGCGCGCGCGCCTCGAGCGGCAATTCCAGCAGCAGATTGGCCATGCCCATCACGCCGTTCATGGGCGTGCGGATTTCATGGCTCATGTTGGCGAGGAACTGGCTTTTCGCAATGCTCGCGGCTTCGGCCTGGTTTTTCGCCGCCACCAGTTGCGTCGTGCGTTCGGCCACCTCGGCTTCCAGCCTGTCGTGGTGGCGCTTCAATTCCGCGTCGCGCTGTTCGATCTGGCCCAGCATGTCATTGAAATTTTCCATGAGGCGGCCGATTTCGTCGCCGCCGCGCGGCACCAGCCGCAGATCGTAGCGGCGCTGTTCGCCCACCTGCTGCGCCGCCGCGGCAAGTTCCGCGAGCGGCACCGACACGCTGCGCTGCAGCTTGACGGAGGCCACGAATGCCAGCGCGAAAGCCGCCAGCGTGGCGACCAGGGTCATCGCGACGGCCCAGGCGATGCGTCCCCACATGGGCAGCAGGCTGGCGCTCACGATCAATACGCCGCCCTGTTCGCCGGCTTCGCCTATGGCATGGATCACCTGCAGTTCGCTGTCCAGAATGCCGCCGGATTCGGCGATCGTCGCACCCTGCGCCAATGCCAGGACCGGCGGCCGGCCGGCGCCGGACGGGAAGCTGGCGAATACGCTGCCATCCGGCAGTACGATCCAGGCGCGATCGACGTCGCCGGGGCGCGCGGCCAGCCCCGCCAAAGTCTGGCTGGCGGCCGCGCCGTCATTGAAGGACACGGCGGACGCACTATTGGTGGCCAGTATGTCGGCGATGCCGCGCAACTGCGTGCGCACCGCGTCGCGCTGCCCGGCCACGCTCATGGCGATGAAAATGGAAAACACCAGCCCCAGCGCCAGCGCCACGGCCAGCACCACGATGAGCGAAAGCTTGCGCCGCAGCGGCATATCCGCAAGGCGCGCGGACCAGTCGCTCATGGCAAGCGTCCGTCCGGCCGCGGGCACACGGCACGAGTCGCCGCGGCGGTATGGCGCCGGCAATATGGCAGCGGAAAGCCGGTCATGTTCGAGAGGTGGTGGTCGGGCCAAAGGATACTTGCCCAGTTTCTCGGCTGCGGTCCGTCAAACTTGAGCCGCCGCGGCCGCGCGCTCAATGCACGCCGATCACGTTGCGGGCAAGTTTGAGCAGGTTGGAACTGATGGCGAGGCGGTTTTTTTGCGCAGCCGCCACGTTGATGTCGAAACGTATGCGCTCATCCACGGTGACCAGACCTATCATGCCCCCGCTCTCCGCAAACGCGTCGCGCTCGCTCACGGTGAGCGCGGGCAGATTGGCGGCGGCCCGGGCGAGCGCGTCGGAGGCCCGGTATTCGCTCGCCGCCAGGTACACCACGTGACAGGATTTGATCTCGTCCAGCGCGCGCAATTTGCGCACGCGCACCACCATGCCCTGGGCCTGACGGCCGTCGACCTCGTCCAGCGCCTGTTCGGCCTCGTCCTTGCCGAACGCGCACAGCGTGATTTGACCCTGAGCGAGCGTGTCGCCGGGCCAGGTCACGTATTTGGCGAGGTTGTAAATGATGGCGGCCTTGAGCCGCGCTTCATTCGGACCGGCCTGCGCGGACCGGGCGGACAGGCCCGGCAGCAGGCAGGCGCAGGCAAGCGCCGCCGCCGCGTAACCGGTTCGCAGGATCGGCCGCATGGTCAGTTTTTCAGAAATTGACTTCAACTTGAGCTTGCAGGCGCCGCCCCGGCTGAGGCATCGACGTCAGGCCGGTGGAAGCGTAAATTTCGGATAGCGGATCGCGGTAGTGCCTGTCGAACAGATTGTATATGCCCAGGCTGGCGTTCCAGCGCGGCGCGGGACGCCAGTTCAGATTCAGATTGGTCACGCTGTAGGCCGGCACGTCCTCACCCAGGCTGGTGCGCCGGCCGAGATACAGCACTTCTGCGGCGATCGCCAGGTCGCGCCCCATGAGCGGCATCTGCGCGTGCAGTTTGGCCACCTGGCGGGGCGAATTGGTCAGGCTGGCGCCGCTCGCGGAGTCGCGCGTGGTCTGCAGCGCAAGGCTGCCCTTGAGGCGCACGCCGTTGTCCCAGATGCGCTCGATTTCGCCGCCCACGCCGCGCGCGGTCACCGGGTCCGAATTGCGGAACTGTTCCAGATTGTCGGACGGATCGGTGACGAGGTTGATCAGATCGGTAATGCGGTAGTGGAAGGCGCTCAAAGTGAAGCGCAAGTGCTTGCCCAGGTATTGTTCCCATACCGCCTCGTAAGTACGGATATGTTCCGGCTTGAGCGCCGGATTGGCCTTTTGCTGGCCCGGATACACGTAATTGGCCTCATACGCGTTGGGCGCGCGGAACGCGCTGCCGGCGATGAATTTGAGCGCGGTTGCGGCATCCGGCCGGTATATGAGTGCGACGCGCGGGCTGGTTTCGTTCTTTGCGCCGCCCGAAGCCAGGTCATAACGCACGCCGGCATTGAGCAGCCAGCGCTCCGACAGCGTCCATTCGTCCTGTACATATACTCCCAGGCGCCTCGCCGTAAGTTGCGTATGGGCGTAGTCGGCGCGCGGCTCGATATCGAAATTCGACTGATCGGCCTGCATGTCGCGGCGAAATTCGCTGCCGAACACCACTTTGTGATGGTCCCAGCCGGACCACACGAATTTGGCTTCGGCCGACCACCAGCGCCCGCGCGACAAATCGTGATTGACGACCTTGGCCGCCCCGGGCACCGGCACGTAAGGCGCGTACTGGTCGTAGTCGTAAGCACCGAAATCGGCGCGCAGACTGCATTCCAGCTTGCGCCCGCAATCCGGCGCCCAGGTCAGCGCCAGAAAATGCTGGGTATCGATGTCGCGCGCGTCCGGATCGTCGAAAGCCGAGCCGGTCTGCACGTTGGCAATTCCGACCGTGCGCGTGACCCAACCCAGTTCGGCCGCGAAACGGCCATAGGAAAATTTGGCGAACGCACGGTCGGCGCGCGAGTATTGGGATTGGCGCGCGGTGGCATCGGGCAGCCCCGGCACCACCGCGGCAGGAAATTCTATGGGCAGTCCGCGGTCGGCGTAACGCGACGCAGACAACAGCAGGTCGGCGCCGTTTTCGAAGCGGCGCCCATAGGTGGCGCGGGTGTGCACCAAGCCGTGGTCGCCGGCGCTTTGCGCGACCTGCGCGCCCTGGAAACTCAAACCATTTTTGGTGATGACATTGACCACGCCGAAAAACGCGTTATTCCCATACACGGCCGAGCCGGGTCCGGGCACGAACTCGACGCGCTCGATGAGCGCCACGTCGAGCAGCGCTTCCGTGCCTATGGCGGCCGTGCCATACACCGGCTCATTGCTGCGGTAGCCATCTATCAGCAGCAGCAGGCGGCCGTTGTAATCGCCCGGACGCCCGAAGCCGCGCGCCCCCAGAAAATCGTAGGCGCGGTCGGTAAATACGTACAGGCCGCGCACGGCATTCAGTATGTCGCCAAGCGTGCGGTAGCCGTGGGCGCGTATGTCCTCGGCCGTCACGATGCTCACCGCCGACGGCGCTTCGCTGCGCTTCTGCGGGAAGCGCGAAGCGGTTTCGACATTAAGATCGAGCAGGGTTTCCAGCCCGAGGTCGGCCAGATTGTCGGCCGCGGCCGGTCCCGACAGGGCAGCAGCCAAGGCGCACAATGTTGCCAGGCGGCGCTGGCGGCACAGGTCTTGCATGGTTTTTGCGGTTGGGGTGGGATGTCCGGCTTACGGCAATTCCGCAACCGCCTTGAGCCCCGCTGCGCCGCCAGGGTTGGCGCGCCGGCCTGCGGGTGCTCGCGTTAGAATGCCGTGCCATGTCCAATTCGCCACTCAAAACCCATCACATTGCCGCGTGGATACTGGCCGGCATTGCGCTGGTCGGCATGCTGCGCCTGCATCTGATCCCGGCGCTGCTGGCCGGCCTGACCGTATTCGAACTCGTGCACATTCTGGCCGAGCGCATGAAAAGCCGCATTTTCGGCCAGCGCGCACGCCTCATTGCGGTCGCGCTGCTATCTATCGTGGTGGTGGCCGGCGTGGCCGCGGCGATCGCCGGCACACTGGCGTTTTTCCGCAGCGAAGCCGGCAACCTGCATTCGCTGTTGCAGAAAATGGCCGACATCGTGGAAGGATCGCGCACCACGATGCCGTCCTGGATCGTCGACCGCCTGCCCGACACGGCCGATGAAATCAAGGAAGCGCTGGCCCATTGGCTGCGCGAGCACGGGCCGGAAGTGCAACTGGCCGGCAAGGAATTCGCGCGCGGCATGGCGCATGTGCTGATCGGACTCGTGGTGGGCGCCATGCTGGCGCTGCGCGATGCCCTGCCGCTGCAGGAATACCGGCCGCTCGCGGCGGCGCTGGTATGCCGCGGGCGCCGCCTGGCCGAGGCCTTCCGCCGCGTGGTGCTGGCACAGGTGCGCATTTCCGCGCTGAATGCGGCATTCACGGCGATTTATCTGGCATTGGTGCTGCCAATGTTCGACGTACATCTGCCGCTCGTGAAAACCATGATCGCCATCACCTTCGTGGTCGGCCTGCTGGCGGTGATCGGCAATCTCATATCGAATACCGTGATCGTCGTGATCAGCCTGTCGCACTCGCTGTCCGTGGCGATCGCCTCGCTCACCTTTCTGGTGGTCATACACAAGCTCGAATATTTCCTGAACGCCCGCATCGTCGGCTCGCGCATTCATTCGCGCGCCTGGGAACTGCTGCTTGCCATGCTGGTCATGGAATCGGCGTTCGGACTGCCGGGACTTATCGTCGCGCCGCTTTACTACGCCTACCTGAAGGACGAACTATCCAGCGCCGGGCAGGTGTAGCCGGCGTGCCGGCAGCGCCGCTGCATTTCGGCGTGTCATTCCGGCTGCATAGATGAGCAATAACACCGAAAATTCCGGCACGGCATTTCCGCTCGCCCTGACCCGCGCGCAGGCGCGCTTCGCGCTTGCCGCCGGGCGTGCGCTGGACAAACTGGTGGGAGAAATTCCGCCCGCCCGCGCAGCAACCGGTGAGGCGCCGGAACGTCAGGCGCGCGACATCGCCGCGCGCGCCGCGCGCCGCGCCGCGGCGATTTCGGGCGGACTGTCGCTGCCCGGCGGCCTGCTCGGCATCGCCGCCATCCTTCCCAGTCTGGTCAAGGTTTGGCGCATCCAGGCGCAAATGGTG